>CAVFAM010000290.1:0-4134 GCA_963620375.1 Bacteroidaceae bacterium | reverse complement strand
CATCAGTTCATGGACAATAACCTCATCCAGATTTTCCTGCTTAGGATTTGCAGAAAGCATCAGTACAGCCTTTCTGTCTGTCGGGTCAATCTTAAAATCTCCTGTCTTGCGCCAGTCTGGGTCATCTACAATTTCAAGCTTTATATCCCATTGTGGTGAAATTCTTAACTTCTTACACCAATATTCAAATCTTTCGTTTATATCTATACTCATTTTTTCCTCCAACCGAACCTGCCCCTACAGTTTCTCTGTATGCGTGACAGCAAAAACAGCGCTTAAAGCAAAAGCCTCTAAGCGCCGTCTCAATCTAAATATACAATCTAAATCCAACTGTTATCTGACAGTTTTTCTTCTGACAACAGCTGTAGCTGTTACAGCACATCCAAATACTAATACAAGTACGAATGGCATTGCATTTGTTGTATCACCTGTCTTAGGTGTTGTAGCTGCTGAAGCTGGTGTCTTAGCAGTTGCTGCTGCATCTGTTGTTCCAGTAGCTGGTGTTGCATTTGCTACTGTTGTCTCAGCCTTCTTTAAAGCCTTTGTTACAAGGATATAGTCTGAGCAGTGTGTGATAGGGAAAATAGCATATCCACCACTTACTGTTGCCTCTACCTCATCCTTGATAGCATTTGTATCAGGATCATAGTAGTATAAGTATACCTTTGTTCCATCTGCTAATCCAGCAAGACTTGTTCCTGTAATGTCAACCTTTACAGTTGCCTTTCCAGGTAAATCTCCATGATGGTTAAAGTGAATCTCTGTGTATGAGCTTGCTAAATCAAGACCATAATCCTTTGCTAATGAGTCAAGAGCAGATGTAACCTCTGGTACAGAAGCTGCTGGATCTACAGCAAAATCTGAAATGCTCTTTGATGCATCTGTAATGTCAGAAGCGTCAAATGACCAAGAGAAACTCTCTTTTCCTGTTCCATCTACAAAGCTGAATTCTACTTTCTTTCCTTCTGTTGAGTCAAGTGCCTCAAAAATGTCAGATAAGACTTTCTCATCTACCTTTGTTCCTGTCTTTGAATCACTGATAACAGAAACCTTTGTTGCCTCAGAGCCTTTTACAACCTCTGCTACCTTTCCAAGTGAGCAGACAGCCTCTCCAGACTCATCAACCTCTCCATCTGTAACCTTGAGCTTAAAGTAAGCTGTATATCCACCATCAGCAGACTTAGCAACGATTGTTGCCTCACCCTCTGCCTTTGCATTGATATAGCAGTCTGTATCTGTTGTAAGCTCTTTGTTGATAACTGCAATGCTCTCATCCATTGACTGCCAGATGATAGCCTTGTTTGTTGCATTCTCTGGTGTAATATCTGCATGAATCTTGTATACTCCACCAACGCCCTTGCTTACGTCAGAGCCTGTCTCTACGCCTATAAGAGTGATTCCACTTACATTGACCTTAGACTCATCAACCTCTGTTGCTGCTGTTGCTGCGATGATTGCCTTTGCATATGCAGAAAGGTCTGCTGCAAAATCATCTGTCATATCAATCTGTGTTCCGTTTGTGATTGATGTAAGTGGTGCATAGCATTCTGCCAGTGTCTCAGACTCACGGAGATATTCTCCTGTCTCATAATCATATGAGTAATCAGAATCTGAAAGGTGAGTTACAACTGTTGTCTGGATTCCCTTTGCCTTAAGAGCATTAGCTGAATCCTCAAGACTTGTATATCCCCATCTGTTTACTGTATCATATCCAATGTCTGTAAGCACGATTGCAAACTTGGCAGCTGACTCATTGAATGTCATTGTCTCATCATTGCAGACATATCCAAGTGCGTCAAGCACGCTCTCTGGAGCATCTCCACCGCCCCATGCCTCAAGTGTGTCAATCTCTTCTACTACCTGTGATACATCATCATACCATACTGTGTAAGCAGGTGATGTATGTACTACTGTGGAATCCTCACCATCTGAAAGGACATCCTTGTACTCTATAAGAGATACTCTTGGGATAGCTCCACTTGCAGCAATTTCCTGAACAAATGCTGTTAAGTTTTTCTTGACTACCTGTATGTCAGAATACATAGAACCTGTTGTATCTACAACAAGTGCAATATTGACATACTTGCCCTCACAAGTTCCCACTGTCGCTGGAGCTTCTGTACCTGCAGAAACCTCTTCAGCTGATACTGCTGGCAATGCCCCAAAGCTTGTCAACAGAAGACTTGCCGCAACACCAAGTGTCGCAACCATTTTTTTGATTTTCATTTTTCTCCTCCTGTATATAATGAATACTCAAAACTACACTCACATTTTAGCACATTCACAGACTTTATCAAGATAAAATTCAGACAATTACCATTCTTTTACATAAACTCACACATTATTTTCCCATCCTTAATATGTAACCTATCCGTTGCAATCTGCCTCACAAATTCCTCATCATGTGACACAAAGACCACCGTTCCCTCATACTCCTGCAAGAGCTCCTCCAACGCTTCGATTGACTGCAAATCCATAAAGTTGGTCGGTTCATCCAGCACCAGCATGTTGACATCTGCGACTAATAGCATGGCAAAGGCAAGCTTCATTCTCTCCCCGCCCGACAAATCACAGACTTTTTTCTTCATATCCCGCTCTGACAATAAAAGCCTTGCCAGAATTGTCCTTGCTATTTCCTGCTTCTGTATGCTCACCGCAAGCACATTTTCCAGTACCGTCTTTTCCATATCCATATTTGACAGATTCTGCCTCACATAGCCTATTTTCGCCCCCGGCACCACATAAGTCTGATTGCGGTTTATAATCATATTTAACAGTGTGGTTTTGCCTGCCCCATTGTCCCCCAGAATAGCAGTCTTGCTCTTGTTTCTTATGACAAAAGAGGCATCCTGGTAGACCTGGTTGCCATCATAATCAAACCATATATGCTCGCCCCTTATAACTATAGGATTGCGGGGTGGATTGGTAAGCCTGAAATCAGGATGTATCTTGGGCAGCTCCTTAGGCTTTGCCTTTACCTCCATATGCTCAATCCGCTTCATCACATTTGCAGCACTCCGCTCCATGCTGCGAGCCTTATCCTCTATCTTTCTGGTAGCGAAAAAATTTCTGGTTCTCGCATCATTTACTGCGATATTATGAGGTCTGCTCTCTATTTTCTGCGCCTTTACCTTTTTCTCATAATATACCCTCTCAAGACGCTTTTTTTCACAAGTGTACTGGTCATATTCCTTCCATCGTCTAGCCTCCTGTTCTTCCTTCAATGCCTTATAGGTATCATAGTTTCCGTCAAAGCATGTAAGTTTTCCAGATGATATCTCAACAATCCGGTTACATACCTGGTTCATCAATGCTCTGTCATGGCTCACCAGCACAAAGCTTTCCATCTCCTGCAGCCTCTTCACCAGAAGTTTTATCCCCTTAGCATCCAGATTAGCAGAAGGCTCATCGAGAAATGCCACCGCCCGCTGGCTTCCAAACATCTGTGCCAGCCTGATTCTGGTGTTTTCACCACCACTTACTACATTCTGCCAGACTTGTTCCCTGACTCCCATCAGGTTGACTTCTTTTCCGTCAAGCTCATCTGGGTTCCATTCCTCTTCAAACTGTCTGAAATAAACTGGCTCACAGCTTATGGCTACCTTTCCCTTAGTCGGCTCCAGCTCTCCTGACAAGGCCCTGAGCAGAGTAGTTTTCCCTGCCCCGTTTACACCTACAAGACCTATTTTATCCCCCTCATAGACTTTAAATTTATCAAACTCCAATACATCCTGCTCTCCAAAGCTTACTCTTATATTTTCTGCACTAATTAACTGCTTTTTGGACATAAAAAAATCCCTCCTTTGTCCAAAGAGAGATTACCAAAATAAAGAGTCCCACAAAGACTCCACATATATTATAAATGTGATAATTATTGATAATCTCTATACAAATACCAAATAAACCTGCCACTGACAGCTTGATGCTTTCACTGACAAGTCACTCATATAACTACAATTTGTTAAGAAATTATCTAATAATCAAATCTATCACACTTACCCTTTCATTTATTGATGAGCTATATCACTTTATGCTGTGATACACACGTCTTTCACCTCCGCTCTGTGCTTAAGCGAATATGGTTATATTATAGCATATGCCACAATTTTTACAATATACATTCAGCTTCCAGAT
>CAVFAM010000289.1:0-3586 GCA_963620375.1 Bacteroidaceae bacterium | reverse complement strand
ATCTGATACACGCACTGCCTGCTGCATATTATGTGTTACTACAACTACAGTGTATTTTTTCTTAAGCTCTTCCATCAAGTCCTCAATCTTTGATGTAGATATAGGGTCAAGGGCAGAGGTAGGCTCATCCATAAGCAGTACCTCCGGCTGTACAGCAAGGGCTCTGGCTATACAGATTCTCTGCTGCTGTCCACCTGACAAGCCAAGGGCAGATTTCTTTAATCTATCTTTAACTTCGTCAAAAATAGCAGCGCCTCTTAAGCTTTCCTCAACTATTTCATCAAGCTTTGCCTTGTTCTTTATGCCGTGTACTCGTGGACCGTAGGCTATGTTGTCATATATGCTCATTGGAAAAGGATTAGGCTGCTGGAATACCATACCTACTCTTTTTCTGAGAATAGTAGTATCCACATTCTTGCCGTAGATATCCTCTCCATCCAGCTTTACAGTACCCTCTATTCTCACGCAGTCCACCAGGTCATTCATCCTGTTTAAGGTCTTTAAAAATGTAGACTTTCCACATCCTGACGGTCCTATAAATGCTGTGATTGCATTTTCTCTTATATCCATATTTACGTTTTTCAGTGCGTGATTTTCTCCATAGTATAAGTTCAAATCCTTAACTGAAATTTTTACATTATTTTCCATATTTTATCCTCAAAATCTATTATTCCAATCGATTTACATCAAACTTCTTTGCCAGTGCCTTGGTTCCTAAGTTAATCAGGAATACAATCACAAGCAGGGTCACTGCTATACCAAAGGCTGTGTCAAAATCACCCTCACTGGTAGCTGACAGGTAAAGCTGTACTGTCATGGTACCTCCTGACCTGTGCATCTTTGGGAAGACATCACTCAAACCATTTAAGAGTGCCTTTCCACTTCCTGCTGTAAAGAGCAAGGCCGCTGACTCTCCTACGATTCGTCCAATCGCAAGGATTACTCCTGTTATGATACCAGGCATTGCACTTGGAAGAAGAATAGTCCTTATCATGTGCCACTTACCGGCTCCCAGACCAATTGCACCATTTCTGTATGAATCCGGGACTGTCTTTAACGCTTCCTGTGTATTTCTGGTAATAAGAGGTAAAACCATAAGTATTAATGTAAGTGAACCTGTAAGAAGCGAATATCCAAGTCCCAGTGTCTGTCCGAAAAACATCATACCAAACAGACCAAAAATGATAGATGGAATACCCGATAAGGTCTCTGTCGCAAACTCGATAATCGTAACAAGCTTTCCAGGCTTTGCGTATTCATTCAGGTAAACAGCACTGCCCACACCAATAGGGGTTGCAATAATCATGGTGATCAGGATTATGTATATTGTGTTTACGATATTTCCTGCTATACCCACGGTTCCGTGAAGTACAGATGTAACAGTTGTCAGAAACTCAAGATTTACTGAGCCGATTCCCTTGACCAGCACATATCCTATGATGCCCACAAGGAGAATAACTGAAACTGCTGCACACAGATATATGAGTCCGTACAGAATAATCTCTTTTATCTTTCTCGATTTTGCCATTAGTCATTGCCTCCTTTTCGTACATTTAAAAGGATAAGATTAATAATCATAATAAATGCGTACAGGACAAGTCCTACTGTAAAAAGCACCTGTCTGTGAACACCTGACGCATAACCCATCTCACTTACAATCTGTGTTGTCAGTGTTCTGACTGAGTTAAATGGCAGAGGAATGTTGACCGCTCCTCCTGCTACCATGTTTATCGCCATGGCTTCACCCAAGGCTCTTCCCACACCAAGCACAACACCTGTTAAAATTCCTGACTTTGCAGCTGGAATAACCACCTTAAAGATGGTCTGAAGCTTTGTAGCCCCCAGGGCAAGTGATGCACTTCTTAAGCTGTCTGTCACTGCCTTCATGGAGCTTGTGCTGACACTGATTACAGTTGGCAGTATCATGACCGCAAGTACGATAATGGCAGACAAAAGATTTGCTCCTCCTGTAAACTGGTGGTCAGGGCTTCCTGCATATATTTTCTTTTCAAGAGAATACATAAAAGGATTGAGTATCATCATTCCAATAAGACCGTAGATAACGGATGGAATGGCAGCTAAGAGCTCAACTGCACCAGATACTATGCTTCCTAATTTTTTCCCTGCAAGCTCAGACAAAAATGCTGCTGTCAAAAGTCCGATAGGTACTCCAAACAGTACAGCCATGGCTGTGCCCACTATTGAAGATAAGATTATGTAAAAAATACCAAATGATGGTTCACTCGCTGTAGGTTTCCACACCCTGCCAAATAACAAGTCAAGTACCCCGACTTCTTTAAACGCCGGGGTGCCTTTCATTATCATGTAAACTGTTATTGAGCATACAGCAAGTATAGCTATCGCCGCACATATCAGAAATATGATTTGCGCTGTCTTTTCTATAATTGCTTTCGCTTTCATATCTGCTCCTTTTATTCTGGAATGATAAGTCCTACTGAAGAGATTACGTTCTTTCCTTCCTCAGAGTTTACATAGTCAAACCATGTCTGAACTAACTCATTCTGCTCTGAGATTTCTCCGTTAGTTGCCATTACAAATGGTCTTGAGAGAAGGTAATCTCCAGCGAGAATGTTTTCCTCTGTTGGTGCAACACCGTCAAGTGCTACAGTCTGGATTGTGTCATCTACTACATCAAGTGAAACATATCCGATTGCTCCTGGAGTAGCTGCAACCTTTGCAAGTACACCACCTGTTGAGTCAAGCTCCTGTGCATACTGGCATGCATCTGCAACATCAAGAAGCTCCTCGAAAGCATCTCTTGTACCTGAACCAGCTTCTCTACCGATTACTACGATTGCCTCGTCCTGTCCGCCAAGCTCGCTCCAGTTTGTAATCTCACCCTTGTAAATCTTAGCAAGGTCGTCTGCTGTTACATCTGCAACCTCATTGTCCTTGTCTGTGATAACAGCGATTCCGTCAATTGCAACTACGTTTTCTACAGCGCCTGCTGAAGTTTCCTCATCCTTTAAATGTCTTGAAGCATTTCCGATGTCGATGCTTCCTGCTGCAAGTGACTCAAGTCCAGCACCTGAACCTGTATACTCTACTGTTACTGAGATATTTGGATATTTCTCCATGAAGCTCTCTGATAATGCTTCACAAAGCTTTTCCATTGATGTACTTCCTGCAAGTGAAATTGCTCCGCTTAAATCTGAGCCATCTGTTGTTGCTGCATCAGTAGTATCTGCTGCTGCGTCTGTGCTCTGGTTTGCATCAGATGAAGCATCTGCGCTTCCTGCATCTGTGCTGCCACATCCAACAAGTCCGAATGTCATCATGCTTGCTGCAACGAGTAATGATAAAATCTTTTTCTTCATAATTGGTTTTCCTCTTTTCTTTCAACTCATTTCGTTTACAGGCTATATATTATATGCCCAATGTAAAAACAAAAACCAGCGCTCTGTAAAGCTTATGTAAAAACAAATAAAAACAAAAAATACCCATCGACAGGCTTCTTAATAATCGTTGAAGCTTGTCGATGGGTTGGTATTTTACTATTTAATTAATACTCTATGCGTAAACATGCAATATGCTCTTAAACTTGTATACTTACATAGTATCAAAT
>CAVFAM010000288.1:431-5745 GCA_963620375.1 Bacteroidaceae bacterium | reverse complement strand
TCCATAAAGAGCAAGCTTTTCTCACCTTCAGATATACAGTCCATTGTGAAAAAAGCAATGGTGGAGAGAATGAAAAAGTCCTACCATCTGGACTGGTTCCCAGAGGATGGCGCATCATATCCTGTCCGTGTATTTTTAAACAAGGATGAGGTTATGGTGACACTTGATACCTCTGGTGAATCACTACATAAGAGGGGCTATCGTCTGGCAACCAGCAAGGCTCCTATTACAGAGACACTTGCAGCAGCACTTATCATGCTGACCCCTTGGCATGGGGACAGAATACTTGTAGACCCATTCTGTGGCAGTGGTACATTTCCTATTGAGGCTGCAATGATTGCAGCAAATATTGCGCCAGGAATGAACAGGGAGTTTACAGCCGAGACATGGACAAACTTTATACCTAAGAAGCTGTGGTATGAGACTGTCAAGGAAGCTGAGGACATGGTGGATACCGATATACAGGTAGACATACAGGGCTATGATATTGATGCAGACGTGGTAGCTTCTGCCAGAGAAAATGCAAAGAGGGCTGGTGTAGACCACCTCATCCATTTTCAGCAGAGGGCGGTTAAGGACTTACACCACCCTAAGAAGTATGGCTTTATTATTTCAAACCCGCCATACGGAGAGAGACTGGAAGAAAAATCAGCACTGCCAGAGCTGTATACACAGATTGGAGAAGCATATGCAGGGCTTGATTCCTGGTCTATGTACCTCATTACATCCTATGAGGATACAGAGCGTTATGTAGGCAGAAAAGCGGATAAAAACCGCAAGATATATAATGGAATGATAAAGACATATTTTTATCAGTTCATGGGACCAAAGCCACCAAAGCGTAAGAGAGAAATATAATAAGGAAATATAATGAGAAAGTATTCAAGAATTTATTTTGCTATGACTGTAGTTATGGCAGTCATATTTTTGTTTAATTTTTATGTATATGCCTTTGACAAGGCCAGAATTGGAGTGTTTAGAGGAGCTGTAATAAACGAGGCATCCTGGAGCCCGCTTGTGGCAAAGGATGTCAATTCTGGTGTCCTGAATGTAGTTATTGACAACAAGACATACTCAAGTGAGGACTATGATTTTTACATGAGTGATGACAGAAAAATCATGGTGCCGGTAGAGCTCCTCACTGATGCCATGAATTGCAGTGCCCATGTATATGGGGGCAATTCTCTTCTGGTAGAAAAACACAATATATCTGAGAGAATGAGGGTAAACCCGGAGAAGAACGGGGAATACTATGTAAGCCTGTCGGATTTGTCGGATATACTGGGCTATTCATGCAGCTTTGAGATAAGCACAAAGACTGCTACTGCTGTGGATGAGAGCGACAATATATCAGCGGTTCCGACCAAATATGACTTAAGGGACAGGGGCAGGATGTCCGTTATTAAAAATCAGGGAAACTATGGTACATGCTGGGCTTTTGCGGCAACAAGCGCCCTGGAATCATCCCTTCTGCCAGAGGAGAACCTGTTGTTTTCTGTAGACCACATGTCTATGAGCAATTCCTTTGATGCCGACCAGTACGAGGGCGGTGAGTACACCATGGGAATGGCGTATCTGGCAGCCTGGCAGGGACCTGTATATGAGGAGGACGACCCATATGGAGACGGCAAGACCAACAGCAGGCTCAAGGCTGTGAAGCATGTGCAGGAAATGCGTATAATAGATGGTAAGGACTATGAGGCTATAAAGGAGGCGGTGTTTAAGTATGGCGGTGTGACTACTTCACTGTACAGCACCATAAGAAGCTCACAGGCTGATACAGAGTATTATAAGAAGTCTACCAACTCATACTGCTACATCGGTACGGAAAAGCCCAACCATGATGTCCTTATAATAGGCTGGGATGATAATTATCCAAAGGAAAATTTCTCCACCAACCTCGAGGGGGATGGAGCCTTTATCTGTCAGAACAGCTGGGGCGAGGACTTCGGTGATGATGGTGTATTCTATGTGTCCTATTATGATACAAATGTAGGCACACATAATGTTGTGTATACAAGGATAGAGGATACAGATAATTACGACAATATATATCAGAGCGACCTCTGTGGCTGGCGTGGAAAGCTGGGCTTTGAAAAGGAAGAAATCTATGCGGCAAATGTATTTACTGCAAATGGCGATGAATCCGTTGCGGCAGCAGGCTTTTATGCCACAAGTGCAGATACTGAGTATGAGGTCTATGTGGTGAATGATTTTAAAAATGAATCATCCCTGACTACCAGAACAAAGGTGGCATCCGGCACCTTAGAGCAGTCAGGCTACTACACTATAGATTTTGATGAGCCGGTGGATGTGGCAGCAGGCGAAAAATTTGCCGTTATGCTGTATTTAAAGACGCCAGGCTATGATTATCCTATGGCAATCGAGTATGATTCGGGAGAGAGCTATCTGGACAGCGTAGACCTGGATGATGGCGAGGGCTATATCAGTTATACAGGAAATAAATTTATTAATGTAAAGGACAAGCAGGATTGTAACCTGTGTATAAAAGCATTTACAAATGGATGAAAAAGTACTAAAAGTTGTCACTCCTATAATATTTATTTTGACAATCGCCTTTTTTGCAACATTTCGTTATATGCCCACACTGCATGAGAAATATGCACTGGTAGTGGAAAAAAGGGACAGGCTTTTTGAAAACTGGCAGAGTGCCAGCGTGAGCCAGGAAAACTTAAATGATATTGTAGAAGCAGAGGAAGGTCAAAGCTCACAACTGAATATTGAAATTCCGCCGGGAATAAGCGAGGACGATATATCAATCGAGAGCGATTATATAACCCAGTCTGTGTATGTGAGATTTAAGGGCGGGGTGGACGATTATTTCGCTAACTATGGCATAAGCGGAAGCCCTGACCATATAAAATCCATGTTTTACTATAAGGACGGGGACGATGGTGTAATTGAGCTGAATCTGGACAGGGTGTATGAGCTTAACACTGAGGTGTCAGACCAGAAGCTTGCCATGGATTTTGTGGACCCGCATGACATATATGACAAGGTAATTGTAGTGGATGCAGGTCATGGAAGCAGGGCAGCAGGTGCCACCAAAAAGGGTGTCATGGAAAAGGAAATCAACCTGCAGATTGTATTGCAGCTAAAGAAGCTTTTTGATGAGTCAGACCAGAATATCAAGGTCTATTATACAAGAACTGAGGACACCAACCCTACGCTGATGCAGAGAGTGGAGCTTGCAAACCTAAGCGATGCAGATTTATTTATCAGTGTACACAATAATTCTTCAAGCTCGGGTAATTTCTCAAGCTTAAACGGTACGCAGGTCATGTACTCCCAGTCAGACGACAGTGAGCTGTCAAGTAAGAAGCTGGCACAGATATGTCTGGATAATGTGTGCGGCACTCTGGGAAGCAAAAAGAGGGGCTTGCTGAAGGGAGATAACATATACATAATACGAAGCAGCGAGGTGCCTGTGGCGCTTATAGAGGTAGGCTTTATGACAAACAGGGATGAGCTTGAAAATCTGGTTTCAGAGGATTACCAGAAAGAGGCTGCCCAGGGAATTTACAATGCAGTTATGGAAGCATTTGAGGAAGGATATTAATATGACAAAGATTATTTTTGCAACAGGAAACAAGGATAAGATGAGGGAAATCCGTGAGATTATGTCGGACTGCGACGTGGAGATTTACTCAATGAAGGAGGCTGGCATCAACATTGATATTGTTGAGGACGGAGATACATTTGAAGCAAATTCTACAATTAAGGCAAGGGCAATATCTGATTATATATCAGGCAGGGGCATAAGCGAGGAGCAAAAGGACGATACATGGAAAGCTATCTCTGAAAAATACAAGGGCGCAATCGTACTGGCTGATGATTCGGGGCTTGAGATTGATTATCTGAACAAGGAGCCAGGTGTATACTCTGCAAGATATATGGGAGAGGACACTTCCTATGATATTAAAAACCAGAACCTCATTGACAGGCTGGATGGTGTGGAAAAGGACAAGCGTACTGCCAGATTTGTATGCGCAATCGTAGCTGTGCTTCCTGACGGAGAGGTGCTTGTGAGCAGAGAGACAATGGAAGGATATATTGGATGGAAAATAGCGGGAGAAAATGGATTTGGCTATGACCCAATCTTTTATCTGGATGAATTTGGCTGCTCTTCAGCAGAATTATCAAGAGAACAGAAAAACGCTATAAGCCACAGAGGAAAGGCGTTAGCGGGCATTAAGAAGCTGCTCAGAAAATATTTTTAAAAAATTTCAAAAAAGTTGTTGACATACCCCCTTGTCTATCATATAATACTACTTGCGTCACGGATAACGGCGCAGCAAACAAAACCTTCGGGGTGTGGCTCAGCTTGGCTAGAGCGCCTGGTTTGGGACCAGGAGGTCGCAGGTTCGAATCCTGTCACCCCGATTTGTAAGAAATGCCATGCGGGTGTAGTTCAATGGTAGAACACCAGCCTTCCAAGCTGGATACGTGGGTTCGATTCCCATCACCCGCTTTCTTAAAGCCTGAAAGCTTTGAGAGATAGTTCTAATAGAGCTAAATTGAGTCTGTAGCTCAGCTGGATAGAGCAACGGCCTTCTAAGCCGTAGGTCGAGGGTTCGAATCCCCCCAGGCTCGTTAGAACCACAGAAAAATAGAATAGTGCTAAATGTACTAAGTTGGACAAGCATAGTTCGATAAGTGTATATGGTGGGTATGGTGCAGTTGGTTAGCGCGCCAGATTGTGGTTCTGGATATCATGGGTTCGAGTCCCATTACCCACCCTTTTTCTTTATTATTGGGCTATCGCCAAGCGGTAAGGCACAGGACTTTGACTCCTGCATTCGTTGGTTCGAATCCAACTAGCCCAGTTATTATGGGCGTGTAGCTCAGGTGGTAGAGCACTTGACTTTTAATCAAGTTGTCCGGGGTTCGAATCCCCGCACGCTCACTGAATTGAATCCCTGTAAACCCTTGAAAACATTGGGTTTGCGGGGATTTTTCGTATCATACAAAACATGCATTATTTGCTTCTATTTGTGTCTGTTAATGTCTCAAAAGTTCCTCAAAAGAGTTTTGCTACCCTTACCAAAAATGTTTGATAAAAACAGCTTGCGCTCTTGTTGTATCTGTGATAGATTAATAAAAATGATTTCTGAACGATTCTGTATATTTCATCAGCATTTCAATACTTCGAAAAGTTCAGTAAATGGTGTTCCATACATTAAAAATAAAATGACACGTAAAAATACGTATTGGAATTGACATACGTATTTTTACGTAGTATATTAAAAGAGAGGAGATACAAAAGATGCCGATGAGCTCAAAAGAGATGATT
>CAVFAM010000288.1:0-421 GCA_963620375.1 Bacteroidaceae bacterium | reverse complement strand
AAAAGGAGCGGAGTGTAATCGGACAGAGTACATGGATTCACGAATTTGAAAACTTATATATTCTGACCTATAAGGATCTGTACCAACATGCGAAATTGATCTTTGACCGGCAGGAAGAAAAGACCAAAGAGCTGCTGATCCTGGTTTATATGGATGCATATCAGCGTGGAGAACAGCTACAAAAAGAAAAAAGTCCGTTGGACTGGCTTTTAAAGCGCTCTGATTTTCATGCAGAAGTAAAATTGGATGCAACAAAGGAAATGATCGAAGCTTCCTATGCCGAAGAAAAGATGCAGACAAAAGAGGCAAAGAAGGAAAGCCTGAATAATCTGAATCTCGATGAAGCCTCCCTGCTTTTGGAAATCGAGGATCGTCTTGAAATCGTGGAAGGTGATGCAGATCATACGCAGGAACCGGAACA
>CAVFAM010000287.1:0-8592 GCA_963620375.1 Bacteroidaceae bacterium | reverse complement strand
CTAAGCCTGCAGGAACACTTTCTGGTGGAAACCAGCAGAAGGTTATCATTGCAACAGAAGTAACAAATGACAAGGACCTCCTCATAGCTGTTAACCCTACACGAGGACTTGACGTAGGAGCTATAGAGTTTGTACACAAGTACATTGTAGAGCAGAGAAATAAGGGAAGAGCAGTTCTCCTGGTATCCTTTGAGCTGGATGAGATTATGAGTCTGTCTGACAGAATCGAGGTTATCTTCGACGGACAGATAATCGGTTCTGTAAATGGCAGGGATGCAGATGAGAAAGAGCTTGGATTTATGATGGCAGGAGGTAAGCAGAATGAAAAATAAAAAGAAAAGTATCTTAGACTTTGATCTGCTATACATCCTCATTGCGATTATAGTTGGATTTATTATCGGAGCAATTTTCCTTGCAATAGTAGGCTTCAGCCCTGCTGAGGTATATGGAAAGCTCTTTGACAGTGTCTTTAGCAAGCCAAAATATATGGTCTGGACACTTATGTATGCGGCACCTATTATGATGACTGGTCTTTCAGTTGCATTCTCATTCAGAACCGGTGTATTCAATATCGGTGCTGAGGGACAGTTCGTAGTAGGAGAGATGGCTGCTGTTGCAGTTGCGATTTTTGTTGATTTACCAGCGGTTATCCATGTGCCATTGTGTATTATTGCAGCAGCGGCTGCAGGAGCCTTATGGTCACTTATATGTGGTCTTATGAAGGTAAAGAGAGGTATCCACGAGGTACTTTCATTTATCATGTTTAACTGGATTGCATATTATTTATCAAACTACTTTGTAAACCTCCCATTTGTCAAGGCAGAGGGCAAGGAAGCAAGTAGGGATATTTTACCATCAGCAAGCCTTTTAGTACCTGATTCATTAAAGCAGATTCTTGATTGTACATCTGCTAACTGGGGAATCGTTATCGCAGTTGTCCTTGCAGTTGTAATCTGGGTTATTATTGAAAAAACTACATTAGGCTACAAGCTCAAGGCAGTAGGTTTCAACAAGGACGCAGCCCAGTATGGCGGTATTAACTCTAATGCGTCTATACTTACAGCCCTTGGTATCTCAGGTGCCTTATCTGGAATTGGTGGAGCAATTCTTGTACTCGGTATGGGTGGAAGACTCAGTCAGTTTGCAGGACAGGAGGGCTATGGATTTGAGGGTATCACTGTAGCACTTATCGGTTCAAGCAACCCATTAGGCTGTATTCTTTCGGCTATTTTCTACGGAGCCATGAAGTATGGCGGATCTAAGCTTACAATGATTAAGGCTCCGGCAGAAGTAATTGATATTATCATGGGATGTGTAATCATAGTAATTGCCATTTCTCATGTATTTAAGATTTTATTCAAGAAAATCGGAAAGAAGGAGGCAGAATAATGAGTGGATTTATTTCTATATTAGGACTTTTGATTAATGCTACATTAATTGCAACACCTCCTCTTTTGCTGGCAGCACTTGGTTCGTGCTTCTCTGAACGTTCTGGTGTTGTAAATATCGGAATTGAGGGAATGATGACAATTGGTGCCTTTACAGGAACTGTAGTTGCACTGTATACAGGCAACGGATGGCTTGGCTTCCTCTGCGGAGGACTTGCAGGAGCAGTTTTCGGACTGGTACATGCAGTTGTATGTATTCAGTTTCAGGCTGACCAGACAATCGCCGGTACAGCTATAAACTTCCTTGGACCTGGTCTTGCAATTTTCCTTTGCAAGGCACTCTTTAATAACTCTTCGGATACACCGGCGCTTGATACAGCAGCTAAGCTTCCAAAGATGTTTAACGGAGTATTCCCGACAGGTTCATTCTGGTACAATGTATTAAATATTTATTCAATGTCATACATTGTATTTATATTTGCTTTTGTCTGCTGGTTTGTATTTTACAAGACCAAATTCGGCGCTCATTTGAGAGCTGTAGGTGAGCATCCAGAGGCTTGTGAGTCACTTGGAATAAACGTATATCTTGTCAGATATATCTGTGTTATTTTATCTGGTTTCCTTGCTGGTCTTGGCGGAGCTTTCGTTACACTTGCTACAGTAAGCCAGTTCAGACCTACAGTAATCGTAGGACAGGGCTTTATCGCTATTGCAGCGGTTATCTTTGGTAAGTTCTCACCAGAGGGCGCCCTCAAGGGATGTCTGCTCTTTGGATTCTGTGGTGGACTTAAGTCAATCATTGGAATGTACAATATCGTATCTCCAAACCTTATTGCACTGATTCCATATGTTGTGACTGTTATTGCTCTTATCTTCTTCGTAGGTAAGGGACATACACCAGCTGCCAATGGTAAGCCATTCTACAAATCAAGATAGTATTCATGAGATAAAGGTATCTGTTTATTCAGGTACCTTTATGTTTTATAGCTAAGTGTGGAGGAAAATATGGACTTTTATAAAATACCTAAAATAGAATTACATTGCCATCTTGACGGCTCAATGGGCTTAGATGTATTGCAGAAACTGCTTATCGAAGATGGCATACAGATGTCAGAGGCTGAGCTTAGGGCAAAAATCGAGGCGCCTGATGACTGTCAGAGCCTGGCAGAATACCTTGATAAGTTCACCCTGCCTATCAATCTGCTGCAGACAGGACATGGACTTGAGGAGACCGCATATAATCTGGCAAAGACAGCAGCCGCAGAAAATGTGAAATATATAGAGGTGCGTTTTGCGCCTACATCCCACATGTCAAAGGGCTTAAGGGTGCAGGATGAAATCGAAAGCATACAAAAGGGACTGCTTAAGGCTCAAAAGGAGTCTGGAATATACTCAGGCATACTGGTATGTGCCATGAGGCATCTGGATATGGAGACCAATATCGCCATGCTCAGGGCTGCCAGGGAAATGTATGGAGCAGGAGTAGTGGGCTGTGACATAGCAGGAGATGAGAAGCCTCACACCAATATGGAATACAAGGCATATTTTGATGAAGCCAAGAGACTTGGCATGCCTTTTACAATCCATTCAGGAGAGTGTGGCAATGCAGATAATGTGGCAGAGGCAGTGGAGCTTGGGGCAAAAAGGGTCGGTCATGGAATAGCCATGTACAATAGACCTGATATAATAAGACTGTGCAGTGACAGGAAAATCGGAGTTGAGATGTGCCCTGTCAGCAATATACAGACCAAGGCTGTTAAGGATTTTAGCGCATATCCTTTTGAAGCCTTTTACAAGGCTCATATTCCTGTAAGCATAAACACTGACAACAGGACAGTGAGCAATACAAGCTGCACAAAAGAGTGGGAGACTCTTAGCCAGATATATGACTTTACAGAGGATGATGTGGAGAGAATATACAGGGATTCTGTTGAGGTCAGCTTCGCATCTGATGATATAAAAGATAAACTCTTGAGAGAAAAGTAAAAAATTAGTTGTTTTTACACCGATTTATTATTATATTGTTAAGTGATAATAATGAAATGAGGATAGATAATGTCGATAGAACAGAGTAAAATAAGAAATTTTTGTATTATAGCTCATATTGATCACGGCAAGTCAACACTTGCTGACAGAATAATAGAGAAAACCGGCACCTTAACCAGCAGGGAAATGCAGGCGCAGGTGCTTGATAATATGGAGCTTGAGAGAGAGCGTGGTATCACAATCAAGTCTCAGGCTGTGCGAATCATCTACAATGCCAAGGACGGGGAGGAGTACATCTTTAACCTGATAGATACACCGGGACATGTGGATTTTAACTATGAGGTGTCAAGGAGCCTTGCCGCCTGTGATGGGGCGATTCTTGTTGTGGATGCTGCCCAGGGTGTTGAGGCACAGACCCTTGCCAATGTGTACCTCGCCTTAGACCACGACCTTGACGTTTTTCCAGTAATCAACAAGGTGGATCTGCCTAGTGCAAGACCGGATGAGGTGGCACAGGAGATAGAGGATGTCATCGGAATAGAGGCTATGGATGCTCCAAGGATATCTGCAAAGACAGGTCTCAATATAGATGAGGTTTTAGAGCAGATTGTGACAAAGATTCCTGCTCCTACAGGAGATGCCAAGGCACCGCTTAAGGCTCTTATTTTTGATGCCCTATATGATTCCTATAAGGGTGTAATCGTATTCTGCCGTATAAAAGAGGGTACCGTAAAGGTCGGTGACAATATAAGGATGATGGCGACAAAAGCAGAGTCTGTGGTGACAGAAGTAGGATATTTTGGCGCAGGCCAGTTTATACCATGTGATGAGCTTTCGGCAGGAATGGTTGGTTATATAGCAGCAAGCATCAAGAATGTGAGAGATACCAGAGTGGGTGATACTGTCACATCTGCTGACAGACCTTGTGACGAGGCACTGCCTGGATACAAAAAGGTTAATCCTATGGTTTACTGTGGATTATACCCTGCTGACAGTGCCAAGTATCCAGACTTAAGGGAAGCCCTTGAAAAGCTTCAGATTAATGATGCCTCATTACAGTTTGAGCCTGAGACCTCCCTTGCACTGGGATTTGGTTTCAGATGTGGATTTCTGGGACTATTACATCTTGAGATTATTCAGGAGAGACTGGAGAGAGAGTTTGATCTTGACTTAGTTACAACTGCTCCGGGTGTTATATATAAGGTACACAAGACTAATGGTGAGGTGATAGACCTGACTAACCCGTCTAACCTGCCAGACCCATCTGAGATTGAATACATGGAGGAGCCGTTTGTATCCGCAGAAATCATGGTTACAAGTGATTATGTGGGGGCGATTATGACCCTGTGTCAGGAGAGACGAGGCGTATATCTGGGCATGGAGTATATAGAGGCAACCAGAGCACTTATCAAATACGATATGCCGCTTAACGAGATTATATATGACTTCTTTGATGCACTTAAGTCACGCTCAAGAGGCTATGCTTCATTCGATTATGAGATGAAGGGCTATGTGAGGTCTGAGCTTGTGAAGCTTGACATCCTTATCAATAAGGAAATGGTGGATGCCCTTTCATTTATCGTCTTTAAGGACAGTGCCTACGACAGGGGGCGCAGGATGTGTGAGCGCCTCAAGGAGGAAATCCCAAGACACTTATTCGAGATTCCTATTCAGGCATCTGTGGGTGGCAAGGTTATCGCCAGAGAGACAGTCAAGGCTATGCGAAAGGATGTCCTTGCAAAGTGCTACGGTGGTGATATTTCACGTAAGCGTAAGCTCCTTGAGAAGCAGAAGGAAGGAAAGAAGAGAATGCGTCAGGTTGGTAATGTAGAGATTCCACAGGAAGCATTCATGAGCGTGTTAAAGCTTGATGAAGAATAGAAAATATAAAGAGGAGACAAAAATCTATGCGTGATTTGGAGCTGTATATTCACACTCCCTTTTGTGTGAAGAAATGTGAATATTGTGATTTTTTGTCTTTTTCATCTGATGATGATACTCAGGCAGAATATGTCCGTGCCCTGATTCAGGAAATCAGATACTACGGAATACTGATGAAGGATTACAGAGTTTCTACTATATATATTGGTGGCGGAACACCTACATGGCTGGATGAAAATCTGATGACAGCTGTTATGAAGCAGGTGCATGAGAGCTTTAGCATAGCCCCTGATGCAGAAATATCCATAGAGTGCAATCCTGGTACTGTCACAGAGGCAAAGCTCAGAAAGTATTTAGCCAGTGGCATCAACAGGCTGTCGATAGGGCTTCAGTCCGGGGACAATGAGGAGCTTAAGCTTCTGGGCAGAATCCATACCTATGAGCAGTTTTTAAAGACCTATGAGCTGGCAAGAGGTACGGGCTTTGACAACATCAATATAGATATAATAAGCGGGCTGCCATACCAGACAGCCAGAAAATATGGGGAGACCCTGCAAAAGGTAATCAGGCTTAAGCCTGAGCATGTGTCTGCCTATTCTCTTATAATAGAAAAGGACACGCCCTTCTATGATACCTATAAGTTTGATGCAGTCCGTCAGGAGGCAGGACTTCCTACAGAGGTGCTTCCAAATGAGGATGAAGTGTACAAGATGAATAAAATCACCCAGATTGTGCTTAAGAAGGCGGGCTATAATCAATACGAAATATCAAATTATGCCAGAAAAGGCTTTGAGTGTAAGCACAATATAGGTTATTGGAGACGTAAAAACTACCTGGGGCTTGGACTGGGAGCCTCATCGCTGGTTGAAAATGTGAGATATTCTAATATAAGAGACCTGTATAAATATATAGAGGGCTGTAATAATCTGTCGGATGTTGGAGATGATATATTTGTCGCTAATATACATGAGGAAGCAAGTGTGATAAACAGACAGGCTCAGATGGAAGAGTTTATGTTCCTTGGACTCAGAATGAATGAGGGCGTATACAGGAATGATTTTGAGAAAAGCTTTGGACTTCCAATCGAGGCAGTATACAGAGACCAGCTGGAGGAGCTTAAGAATGAGGAGCTGCTTAAGATGCGGGAGGGCAGGATTTATCTCACTGAAAAAGGAATGGATTTGTCAAACTATGCTATGGCAAAGTTTTTAATGTCATAGTATGCAGAAAAGCTGTCAGTGGCAGGCTTTCTGTATGTAATGTATATATCACAAAGGCGAGGTTAGGAAAATGATTAATGAAACTTACAAGGCAATGCTAAAGGGTAAATCAATAATTAGGGAGCTGTCAGAATATGCAACAGCAAGAGGAAAAGAGATAGGCTATGAGAACGTGTTTGATTACAGTCTTGGAAATCCTTCTGTGCCATGTGCTGAGGATTACACAGCGACAGTGATTGACATGTATGAGAATATGAACCCTATGGAAATTCATGGCTACAGTCCTTCGCTGGGTATAGAGAGTGTCAGGGCAGCAGTTGCAGAAAGCCTAAATAGACGATTTGGCATGGATTATGAGGCAAAGCATATATTTATGGCATCAGGAGCTGCCGGAGCCTTGGCACATGCCTTTAGAGGAGTTACAAAGCCGGGGGATGAGATAATCACATTTGCACCATGCTTTCCAGAGTATTTCCCGTATGTAAATACCACAGGAGCTGTGCTCAAGGTGGTTCCAGCAAACACTGTGGATTTTCAGATTAACTTTGAAGAGTTTGAGAAAATGTTAAATCCAAAGGTTATGGCTGTCTTAATTAATACTCCTAACAACCCGTCAGGTATTGTATACAGTGAGGAGACCATAAAGAAGCTTGCAGCTGTCCTTGAAGCAAAGCAGAAGGAATATGGGCATGATATCTTTATTATAAGTGATGAGCCATACAGGGAGATTGTCTTTGATGGAAAGACATGCCCATATGTAAGCAGATACTATGACAATTCAATATCCTGCTATTCCTTCTCAAAGAGCTTAAGCCTGCCGGGAGAGAGAATCGGATATGTGGCTGTCAATCCAAGAGCTACAGATGCAGATATATTTGCAGTAATCTGCGGACAGATAAGCAGGGGAATCGGACATAACTGCCCATCATCCACAGCCCAGCTTGCAGTGGCAAGGGTAATCGATGAGACAAGTGACTTGTCTGTATACGAGACAAATATGAACTTATTATATGATGCCCTGACCAGAATAGGCTTTGAGGTGGTAAGACCAGGCGGTACATTTTACATCTTCCCTAAGGCTCTTGAGGAGGATGCAAATGCCTTCTGCATGAAGGCAAAGAAGTATGACCTTATCCTTGTGCCTGCGGATAACTTCGGATGTCCGGGATATTTCAGAATGGCATACTGCATTGATACAGAGAAGGTCAAGCGGTCTATACCGGTGCTTGAAAAGTTTGCAAGAGAAGAGTACGGAATGTAATTAAAAATAGTACAAAAAATGGTACAGTAAAATCAAAAATAAGGCTTAATAAAAAGTTTATAAATACGGCAACCCTTGATATTACTGGGGTTGCATGAATTTTAGCAAATAAATTAGCACTCAACTGTTGACATTGCTAACGGTTGGTGCTATTTTATTTACAGAATCAATTAGCACTCCAAACAAATGAGTGCTAACAAAAGATTTAAAGCAATCAAATTCTTTGGAGAGTAGGAATGGAAAACGGTAAGTCGGAATTAGATGAGCGAAAAGTTAAAATTTTAGATGCAATCATCCGCAACTATCTTGCCACTGGTGAGCCGGTAGGCTCCAGAACGATTTCTAAGTACACAGACTTAAATCTAAGCTCTGCGACAATTAGAAATGAGATGGCAGATTTGGAGGAGATGGGCTACATCGTACAGCCACATACATCTGCTGGACGTATTCCTTCTGACAAAGGATACAGATTATATGTTGACCATTTGATGGAGGAAAAGGATAAGGAAATCTCAGAGATGAAGGATTTCGTCATTGAGAAGACCGAGAAGATGGAAAAGGTATTAAAGCAGGCAGCAAAGCTCCTTGCAACCAATACTAACTATGCCACCTTAGTATCCGCTCCGGCATACAGCAAGAACAAGATAAAGTTCATACAGCTTTCAGTTGTAAGCGACGCACAGCTTCTTGCAGTAATTGTCATGAACAGCAATGTGGTCAAAAATCAGATGATTGATATATCAGAGCCTCTTGATAATGAGACAGTGTTAAAGCTTAATATTTTACTTAACACCTCATTAAATGGCTTGTCACTTGATGAGATAAATCTTGGAACTATAGCTCTTTTAAAGGAGCA
>CAVFAM010000286.1:0-5537 GCA_963620375.1 Bacteroidaceae bacterium | reverse complement strand
TCGGACAAAACCGTATCTCCCACAAACCTGAGCTTTGCATCAAAGCAGGCACAGATTAGTCTCTCACTTTCGTAATGTCTGAGCTGTTCCATGTAATAAGCTGCCAAATCCCTTGGATTATCCATTGTAAGAGTATATCCAATATTTGCCCTTGAAATACGTCTCGACAGCTCACACACAGCCTTAAGCTGCATGGCTTTAATCCTGCCTATTCCCGAAAAGCCGGTCAGCTCTTCAAGGGAATAATCATATAAATTCATGAGATTTTTATGTCTGTCTTTAAGCAGATTTCTTGCTATATCCAGGGATGAGTATTCCCTTGTCCCGCTTTTTATGATTACAGACAATAGCTCCGCATCTGATAGTGCCTCCACTCCAAATCTCATGATTCTCTCATATGGCTGCTCTGATTCTGGCATATTTTTCATTGTATTATGTGCTTGCATTTAATCCTTTCACTCTCCCAAAGAGTATCCGGGCTTTCACACAAATTTCATTTAATTGTAGCATACCTAATCTAGCTTCACAAGTTTTCTATCATAAAGTTTTTGTAAAGACATAAGGATTCCAAGCTTTGCATGGTACCATGTAAGTCCGCCCTGGAAGTAAACTGCATAAGGTGGTTTTACAGGACCATCTGCTGACAATTCGATTGATGAGCCCTGCACAAATGCGCCAGCCGCCATGATTACATCACAGTCATATCCCGGCATAGCCCATGGCTCTGGTGTCACGTAGCTGTCTACCGGTGCCGCAGCCTGTATTCCCTCACAGAAGGCTATCATTGCGTCTCTGTTGTTAAACTCAATCGCCTGTATGATGTCATGTCTGCTCTCTGTACCGTTTGGCACTACCTTATAGCCAAGCTTCTCATACATCTTTGCTGCAAATATTGCTCCCTTTAAGGCTCCGCTTACAACTGTCGGTGCAAGGAAAAGTCCCTGATAGAAGGACTGGATTACACCCAGGGATGCTCCTACCTCTTTTCCAAGTCCCGGAGAGGTGAGCCTGTAGGCTGCATTCTCGACACATTCCTTTTTGCCTACAATATATCCTCCGATTGGAGCAAGTCCGCCACCTGGATTCTTGATTAGTGAACCAACTATCATATCAGCCCCCACTTCAAGCGGCTCCCTCTCCTCCACGAACTCTCCATAGCAGTTGTCTACCATGCAGATGACGTCTGGCTTTATGCCTTTTACAAAGGAGATAAGCTCTCCGATTCTGTCTACTGAAAGTGTCGGTCTTGTGGCGTAGCCCTTTGACCTCTGTATTGTGACAATCTTTGTCTTTTCATTGATAGCTTTTCTTATTCCATCAAAATCAAAGCTGCCATCTGGAAGTAAATCTACCTGTGAATAAGTCACTCCGTACTCTGAAAGCGAGCCCCTGGATGGTCTGATTCCTATTACCTCCTCAAGGGTATCGTAAGGCTTGCCTACAGGCGATAAGAGTTCATCGCCAGGTCTTAAGTTAGACATAAGGGCAAGGGCTAAAGCATGGGTACCACAGGTAATCTGTGGACGTACCAGGGCATCCTCCCCCTTAAAGCAGTCGGCATATACCTTTTCCAGTGTATCTCTTCCCAAATCGTTATAACCATATCCGCTTGATGCCTGAAAACACTCGGCACTTACCTTATTTTTCTGCATTGCTGAGATTACCTTGAGCTGGTTCATCTCAGCCCTGGCATCTATCTCATCAAATCTAGGCTTTAATTCTTCCTCGATTTCTTTTCCAAATTTATATACCGCATCAGATATTCCAAGCTTCTTATAACTTTCTGCTAACAATTGATTATCCTCTTTTCTTTTAATGTATTGCTTATAAAATCAAGTATCTGATTATTGTCATAATCAAATTTATCCTTGTCTATCCAGACCACTTCCTTTTCACGCCTGAACCATGTGAGCTGGCGCTTGGCAAAATGTCTGGTCTCCTGTTTTATTGTTTCAACAGCCTCATTAAGTGTACACCTATTGTCAAGATACCAGAGTATCTCCTTATATCCCAGTCCCTGCATGGAAACCATATCCGGTTTATAGCCCATGTCACTTAATCTCTTCACTTCATCGACAAGCCCTCTTTGAACCATCAAATCGACACGCTTGTCTATTCTTGAATAAAGATTATCACGGACATCATTGAGGACAAAATAGGCGAAATTATATGGTGACTGTTTTTCTCTTTCTCTTTTATTATGGTCTGATATTTTTTCTCCTGTCAGATGATAATACTCAAGAGCCCTTATCACACGCTTTACATTGTTTTCGTGTATGGCATCACAGGATTCCGGGTCAACCTCCCGCAAAAGCTCGTGCAGGGCATGGGCGCCGTGTGTATCAGCATAGACTTCCATTTCTTTTCTGTATGCTTCGTCCGCATTTGTCTCAGAAAAATCAATGTCATACAAGAGTCCCTGAATGTAAAAGCCAGTACCTCCGACAATTATCGGAATCTTTCCCTCTGCATAAATCTCATCAAGAGCCTTAAGAGCCATCTCCTTGAATCTGTATATATTAAACTCTTCCTCTGGCAGCAGCTCATCCACCAGATAATGCTTCACACCGCACATTTCTTCTTTTGTAATCTTTGCAGACCCTATATCCATATATTTGTATATCTGCATGGAATCTGCTGAGATTATAGAACCATTTATCATTTTTGCCAGACTGATTGACAGCTCTGTTTTTCCAACTGCTGTCGGTCCGGTCAGCACAATCATCGGCTTTTTTGTCATTACACTATCCTCTTAAATTTCTTTTCAATCTCATACTTTGACATAGAGATAATGGTTGGCCTTCCGTGAGGGCAGTTATATGGATTGTCAAGGGTCAGAAGCTCCTCAATCAGCTCATCCATCTCTGCAAGCGACAGCTCATCATTGCCCTTTACAGCAGCCTTGCAGGACATGGAGGCAACCTTTTCCAGTATCAGGTCTGGTGTCTCTCTTCCTGTCATGTCAGAAAAATCATCAAGCATCTCTATAAACAAATCCTTCATGTCTATCTTGTAGAGATTGTCGGGAATGGCACTTATCATATATTCCTTGCCTCCAAAGTGCTCCACCTCATAGCCCAGTCTCTCTATCTGCTCCCTGTATTTTTCCAGCATTTCCGTCTCTCTTGCATCAAGGCTTAATACAATAGGAGGGCTGATAATCTGGGAGGTAAATTCCTTGTCCTTGATTTTTGCCATGGTTCTCTCAAATAAGACCTTCTCATGGGCTGCATGCTGGTCTATTATAAAAAGCTTGTCCTCGTACTCGATGAGCCAGTAGGTCTTGAAGAGCTGACCTATTATCTTGTGCTTCTTTCTGGCGTCACGAGACATAAAGGTAGGATTTAGCTGCTCTAAGGTCTGCTGTTCGCCCTCGATGATTTCTGATTCGGTATCTGCCGTATTGTTTATATTTCCTGTATTATTTATATTGTTTGTACTATTTATATTATTTGTGGCACCAGAATTATTTGCCGTATTTATATTGTTTACAGTGTCTGTACTATTTGAAATATCTATACTATTTGGATTACCTGTAATATCGTCATTGCCAAACACAGCCTGTCTCTCTGCAACATAGTTATTTTTTCCAGACATAAAATCATTAAGTACAGTATCTATACCAGAATTATCTTGTGCAGAATATTTAACCTCTGTTCTGGCAGTTGGTGCAGACACATTTTCCGCAACCCATCTGTCATCGTTCTTTTCCGCACCAGCATTTACATTGTGCATACCTGCTTTTTGCCCAGTAGTATTCTGCTCTGTCATCCTGACTCTGTCTGCCACAAACTGTGGCACAGGCCGTCTCTCCGGGTACCTCGCCTCATATGGAGAATCCTTTGCCACCTTTGCCCTGATGTCATTCAGGCGCCTGTTCTCAAATGGCTCCGGAATTGGTTCCTTGTATTCCCTGACTATATTTCTTGGTCTGTCCTCTTCCTTTACCGGCACATCTGGTATCAGGTCTCTGTGGGAGAGCTTGTTGTATACCATGTTACAGACCTCCCTGTAGACCTCCTGATTATTGTCAATCCTAAGCTCCATCTTGGTAGGATGCACATTTACATCCAGCTGGTTTGCCCCAAAAGAAAAATACAAGTCCACAAACGGATACTGGTGCTGCATGAGGAAGTTTTTGTAACCCTCCTCTACTGCCTTTGACAGGAGGGGACTCTTTATGTATCTTCCATTCACGAAAAAGTTCTCGTAATTTCTGTTACCTCTTGTAATCACAGGCTTTCCGATAAAGCCTGACACTGAGAAATTCTCGCCCTTGTACTCTGTCTCCAAAAGTGCCCCTGCGATTTCCCTGCCATATATATGGTATATCAGGTCTTTTCTGTTTCCGTTCCCTGATGTGTGCAGCTTGGTCTGATTGCCATTTATGAATTTGAAGGAGACATCAGGATGGGATAAGGCAAGCTTTTCTACTATATCACTTATGTAGCTTCCTTCAGTCTGGGCTGTCTTTAAAAACTTACGTCTGGCAGGCACATTGTAAAACAGGTCTTTTATCAGAAATGTGGTTCCCTCCGGAGCCCCGATTTCTTCAAAGGCTATCTCCTTTGAGCCCTCTATCACATATCTGGTGCCAGTTAAGTCATCATAGGTCTTTGTGATTAACTCAACCCTTGATACTGAGGAGATACTTGATAATGCCTCACCTCTGAATCCAAGGGATGACACATTAAGCAAGTCCTCAACCTTTCGGATTTTACTGGTTGAGTGTCTCATAAAGGCAAGCTTTACCTGACTTTTTTCTATACCACAGCCATTATCTGTTATTCTGATAAAGGATATGCCGCCCTCTTTGATTTCAACGGTAATCGCTGTTGCTCCTGCATCCAGGGCATTTTCTACCAGCTCCTTGACAACAGATGCCGGCCTCTCTACTACCTCGCCCGCAGCTATCTTATCAATTGTCTCCTGTGTCAGCAGTTCAATCTTAGCCATCAGTTTCCTTTCTACCAGCGGTTTTTAACCTTGTTCTGGAGTTCGTACAGTTTGTTAAGTGCATCAAGTGGTGTCATATTTCCAATGTCAACTGACTCAAGCTCTTTTATAATATCATCATCCTTTACAGTGTCAAAAAGCGACATCTGGGTCAAATCAACCTCATCAAGGTGTTCCTTTTTCTTTTTAGTGCCATTGTCCACAGATATATTTCTGACTGTATCTGTAATGTCATTTTTCAGAAGCTCATTGACGATTTCCTTTGCCCTGTCGATGACAGAGTCTGGAAGTCCTGCAAGCTTTGCCACCTGGATTCCGTAGCTCTTGTCAGCACCACCCTTTATAATTTTTCTTAAAAATACTATATCATCGCCCTTTTCCTTTACAGCGATACAGTAGTTATTTACACTGTTAAGCTTGCCCTCAAGCTCTGTAAGCTCATGGTAGTGGGTTGCAAAGAGGGTCTTTGCCCCTAGAAGCTTTGGATTGCTTATATGCTCTACAACTGCCCATGCAATGCTTAAGCCATCAAAGGTACTTGTTCCTCTTCCGATTTCATCAAGAATGAGGAGTGAGTTTGC
>CAVFAM010000285.1:0-8994 GCA_963620375.1 Bacteroidaceae bacterium | reverse complement strand
CTTTCAAAGGTGGCAGGACATAGAACCCTTGCTTTAAACAGAGGTCAGAAGGAGAAAATCCTCACTGTTAAAATCGAAGCGCCAACAGAGGATATCATCAGATATCTGGAGAAAAAAATCATAACAGAGGATAATCCACAGACTACAGCCCTTTTAAAGGAGACTATAGAGGATGCCTACGACAGACTGATTGCACCAGCCATAGAGCGTGAAATCAGAAATGACCTATCAGAAAAGGCAGAGGACGGTGCAATCAAGGTATTTGGCAAGAACCTCGAGCAGCTTCTCATGCAGCCTCCAATCGCAGGACAGGTAGTGCTCGGCTGGGATCCTGCCTTTAGGACAGGCTGTAAAATATCTGTTGTGGACCCAACAGGAAAAGTCTTAGATACTACAGTTATTTATCCTACAGCGCCACAGAATAAGGTGGAGGAAGCCAAGGCAGTACTTAAAAAGCTTATATCAAAATACCATGTTACCCTTATTTCACTTGGAAATGGTACCGCATCACGAGAGTCAGAGCAGGTTATCGTGGAGCTGTTAAAGGAGCTTCCAGTACCTGTGCAGTACATTATCGTAAATGAGGCAGGAGCATCTGTTTATTCAGCCAGCAAGCTTGCCACAGAGGAGTTCCCTAATTTTGACGTGGGACAGAGAAGTGCTACATCCATGGCAAGACGACTTCAGGACCCACTTGCAGAGCTTGTAAAGATTGACCCTAAATCAATTGGAGTCGGTCAGTATCAGCACGACATGAACCAGAAGAAGCTCTCAGATGCGCTTGGAGGAGTTGTAGAGGACTGTGTAAACAAGGTCGGTGTTGATTTGAACACAGCTTCAGTATCTCTCCTTGAGTATATTTCCGGTATATCAAAGACTATTGCCAAAAATATCGTAGAGTACAGAGAAGCAAACGGACAGTTTAAGTCACGTTCCGAGCTGCTTAAGGTTTCAAAGCTGGGACCAAAGGCATACGAGCAGTGTGCAGGCTTTATGAGAATTACAGGCGGCAAAAATCCACTGGATGGAACAGGAGTGCATCCTGAGTCATATGCAGCTACAAAGGCACTTCTTGAGAAGCTTGGCTATACAATGGATGATGTGACAGCCAGAAATGTATCTGACATTTCTAAAAAGATAAGCGATTACAAAGCACTTGCAGAAGAGGTAGGTGTAGGAGAGCTTACACTCAGGGATATTGTGAAGGAGCTTGAAAAGCCAGCCCGTGACCCTAGAGAGGACATGCCTAAGCCAATCTTAAGAAGCGATGTGCTTGAGATGAAGGACTTAAAGCCTGGTATGGTCTTAAAGGGAACTGTAAGAAACGTAATAGATTTTGGCTGCTTTGTAGATATAGGGGTACACCAGGATGGACTTGTGCATATCTCAGAGATTTGTGACAGATTTATCAAGCATCCGCTTGAGGCAGTCAGCGTTGGGGATATTGTAGATGTACAGGTTTTAAGTGTGGACTTGAAAAAACAGCGGATACAGCTTACAATGAAAATAGGTACAGGCGAGACCAAAGAGAAAAAAGAAAATGAGAAGAAAGCGGTTGTGGCTAAAAAAGGGAATGAGACTCACAATAAGAACCGCAATTCAGCTAATAAGAATAAAACAGGAAACAAGGAGCACAATTTCAAAAAGGGAAACAGCTTCTTTGATGGTATCGTTATTAAGTAAGAGGGAGTGCTCTTATTATATGCAGCAGAGTTAAATGGTATGCACCACTTAACAACAGATGCAAATGAGTACAATACACTTCCAACAATCTCAAGCTATGTACAGGAAGGTGTATCATTCTATGCTGTAAAATAAAAAAACAGTTGACGAATGACATACAAATGAATACAATAACATTGTAAATCAAATAAGGAATTCTTCGGGGCAGGGTGATATTCCAAGGAATAGATTCCCGACCGACGGTGATTGAGCAATCAAAAGTCCGTGAACTGTCTACGAGATATAGACAGCCGATTCGGTGCAAATCCGAAACCGACAGTATAGTCTGGATGAGAGAAGATGAGTTATCAGAACAACGATTAAGCTGTTTGTTGTAAGTAGCATTTATGATGCAAAAGCAATAAGTCAATGATAATGATTTAAAGCCCTGAATGAGTAGTCATTCAGGGCTTTTTTAATCAAATCTCCTGGAATTCCGACACAAATATTTTTCATCAAAGGAGAACGAAAATGGACAACACAAACACAGTAACCAAGAAAAAAGAACTATTCACCACCAGATTTATTGCAGGAACCGCAATGCTTTCAGCGCTGGCATTCGTGCTTCAGTATTTTGAGATTGTTATTCCAATCATGCCAGGCTTTATCAAATTTGATTTTTCAGACCTGCCAGCACTTATTGGAGCCTTTGCATACGGACCAATCGCAGGCGTCCTCATTGAGCTTGTAAAGAATATCATCCACTGTGCAGTATCACAGTCAGCAACAGTCGGAGAGCTTTCAAACTTCATCCTTGGAGCTGTATTTGCAGGAACAGCAGGATTTATTTACAAGCAGAAAAAGACAAAGAAGATGGCACTTATCGGAGCAGTAGTAGGAGCTGTGCTTATGGGAATTATCTGTATTCCATCCAACTACTTTGTAGTTTACCCATTCTACTACAAGGCATATATGCCAGAAGAGGTTGTACTCAGCATGTATCAGGCAATCCTTCCATCAATGAAGAGCGTGCTTCAGTGCTTATTCGTATTCAACCTCCCATTTACAATCGTAAAGGGACTTATATCGGCAGCAATTACAATGTTAATCTACAAACCACTTTCAATAGTTTTAAAGGGAAGACACTAATAACAACCTGTCTTTCATTTCTCCAATTAGGGGGCGCAAATATGCGCCCCTTTTACTATACCTAAGTATGCAATAAAAGCTGTCGGTGGCAGGTTTTATGTATAGATATAATGGGTATATAGGTATATAATAAACAAAACACAATTATCGTAGCTTGGAAACTTGAACAATAGACAGGAGGCAATTAATATGAAAAAACACTTTCGTATATCAACCATAATTACAATGTTTATTATAACCATAATACTGCTGTCTGCCTGTGGCACCAGCAATCAAAGCTCTGATAAAGAAACCACACCCGCACCCCAGAACGAAGAGTCCATAACCCAATCCACCGCTCCAGCCGAAGAAAAACAGTATTCTGAACATACCTACACCGGTGGAGATGAACCCTACATCACCCTGCCATACACCGAAGATACAGAGAAAGAAGCCAGTTTTATGAAATAAAAATTAAAACATTCCAGTATTAATTTTCTTTTAATTAGGAAAATGCTATAATAAGCGTAAGCAGTGGGACGTGCCAGATATATTTCTTGCATAGGACACGCCGGAGTGGAATAATTACCACCCACAAAATATAAGAAATACGGAGACCCAGACGTGAAAACAGAATTTGACATCAAACTAACAGAAAAAGACCTATATTCCTTTAACATCTACCAGACCTACCACGGCATCCACGGTATATTTTCAATCCTGATTGCCGCACTTGTATTTGTCATGGCAGGAGTGAGCGGTAAAAACGGAGAAATCGGCTATACAGTTTTATACATAGCCATCGGCATTTTACTCTTGGTATATGTCCCGGCATCCTTAAAGCTCAGGGTGAAGCAGACCATGAAGACCAACAAGGTTATATCAGGAGTCCTTCATTATGAGGTTACCGAGGAATATGTAAAGGTGACATCTGGTGAGGAGTCAGGCGAGCTTCCATGGAATCTGGTATATCAGATACTTGAGCGCAAGGACAGCATATTCATTTACAGCAACAGGGTAAATGCCTATATCCTGCCAAAGAACCAGATAGAGGATAATGGCGCAGCCTTCATGGAGATAGCCAGAAAATCCCTCGACAGCTACAGAGTGAAGTCTAAATAATCAAAACCAATAGAAAAAGGAAAATATAATGGCAGAAATAAGAGTTATAGAGAGCTATTCGCCGGAGGAGACAAGTGCCCTTGGCAGAGAGCTTGGAGCAAACGCAAAGCCGGGAGAAGTGTATACATTAATTGGAGATTTGGGAGTTGGCAAGACCGTACTCACGCAGGGAATAGCAGACGGACTTGGAATCACCGAGCCTATCTGCAGCCCGACCTTTACTATCGTACAGGTATATGAGGAGGGCAGGCTGCCTTTCTATCATTTTGATGTATACAGGATTGGCGATATAGAGGAAATGGATGAGATAGGTTATGAGGATTATTTCTATGGGGATGGTCTGTGCATGATAGAGTGGGCAAACCTCATAGAGGAGATACTTCCGGATAACTACAAGGAGATAATCATAGAAAAAGACTTGGAAAAAGGCTTTGACTACAGAAAAATAACAATAAAAGAGGTTTCATAGATAATGAAAATACTAGCACTTGACAGCTCAGGCCTGGTGGCATCTGTAGCTGTTGTTGAAGACGACAATTTGCTTGGTGAGTACACCATTAATTATAAAAAGACACATTCACAGACCCTGCTTCCAATGCTGGATGAAGTGGCAAAAATGATAGAGCTTGACATGAAAACTATTGATGTGATTGCAGTTTCCGCAGGACCAGGCTCTTTCACAGGACTTCGTATAGGCTCAGCAACAGCAAAGGGACTGGCTCTGGCACTGGATAAGAAAATAGTCTCTGTGCCTACAGTTGATGCTCTTGCCTACAATCTCTGGGGCAGTGATGCAGTTATCTGTCCGCTTATGGATGCCAGAAGAAATCAGGTATACACAGGACTCTATCAGTTTGATGATGGAGAAATGCAGACTATCGAGCCACAGTGCGTGGTCATGATAGATGAGATAGTTGGGAAAATAAATGCCCTTGGCAGAGCAGTAGTGTTTTTGGGCGATGGTGTACCTGTGTTTAAGGACTACCTTGAAGAAAATGTAAGCGCAGACCATATGTATGCCCCGGCTTCCATGAATAAGCAGAGGGCAGCCAGCGTTGCCTGCCTTGGAGCCATTCTTGCAAAAGCAGGAAAAGCAGAGGATGCCAGAGACCATAAGCCGGAGTATCTGAGAGTGTCCCAGGCAGAGAGGGAGCGTCAGGAAAAAGAAAGAGATTTCAAAATATGCTAATCAGACAGATGAAACCAGAGGACGTTTTTCAGGTGGCGGAGATAGAAAAAAAGAGTTTTTCAATGCCATGGAGTCCTGAGGGCTTTAAAGGAGCACTGGCATATGAGAACAATATCCTTCTTGTGGCAGAGGAAAACGATAGGATTGCAGGCTATGCCTGTGTATATGTATCCTTCGATGAGGGAGAGCTGACCAATATAGCAGTAGAGCCTGAATACAGGGGAAGAGGCATTGGACTTATGCTTATGAAAGAGCTGAAGCGCAGGGCAGAGGAAAAAGCAGTTGCTAAAATTGTGCTGGAGGTTCGTGTCTCCAATGCTACAGCCTTTTCTCTTTATGAGAAGTGCGGTTTCAGAAATCTTGGAACCAGAAAGAATTTTTATGAACAGCCTGTGGAGGATGCCTATATCATGGCATGGCAGGCGGAGGAAATATAGATGTTAGACGTATGTTTACTTGGAACAGCAGGCATGATGCCGCTGCCGAACCGGTGGCTCACAGCACTCATGCTTAGATATAACGGCAGCAGTCTGCTCATTGACTGTGGTGAGGGAACCCAGATTGCAATGAAAGAAGCAGGCATGAATTTTAAGCCTATAGATATTTTGTGTATCACGCATTTTCATGCTGACCATATCAGCGGTCTGCCGGGACTTTTGCTCACCATGGGCAATGCAGAGAGGACGGAGCCTCTGACGATTATAGGACCCAGGGGGCTGGAGAGAGTTGTATCTGCCCTGCGCACGATAGCACCGGAGCTTCCATTTGAGGTGAAGTGCATAGAAATGTCGGAGCCGGATGAGTATTTTGAGATAAACGGCTACCATATACACGCATTCAAGGTCAAACACAATGTAGTCTGCTATGGTTATTCTGTAGAGATAAAGCGAAAAGGCAAATTCTCGGTTGACAGGGCAAAGGAAGCAAATATACCTGTCAGGCTCTGGAATCCTCTTCAAAAGGGACAGACAGTAGAGGCAGATGGTGTGACATACACACCGGACATGGTGCTTGGGGCTGAGAGAAAGGGACTAAAGGTGACCTACTGCACAGACAGCAGACCTCTTGATACGATTGTTGGAGCAGCAAAAAATTCAGACCTGTTTATATGCGAGGGCATGTATGCGGAGAAGGATAAGCTTGCAAAGGCAAAGCAGAAAAAGCATATGACCTTTTACGAAGCAGCAGATATGGCGAAAAGAGCAGAGGTGAAGGAAATGTGGCTTACACATTTTTCACCGTCACTTGTGAGGGCAGAGGAATATATGCCGGAAGTGAGAGCAATCTTTGAAAATTCAAAGCTTGGCAAGGATGGAAAAAGTATAGAATTAATGTTTGAGGAGGAATGATTGTATGAAAAAAGCAACAGGACTGGTTATAACAATTTTAGTTGTGGCTGCCATACTGGGAGGGTATTATTTCTTTTCTCAGAAGCATAAGTCAAATGTTGACAGCGAGAATCTGACAGAGGTTCAAAAGCTTATAAACAAGGATTTGGAGAAAAACTATCCTGAGACACCTAGAGAGGTGATTAAGCTTTACAACAGAATAATCAAGGCGTATTACGATGGTGACTACACAGATGATGAGTTTGATGCTCTTACAGATCAGGCTTTATTGCTTATGGATGATGATTTAAAGGCGCAAAATCCAAAAGATACATATGTGGAGTCTTTAAAGGAAGAGATTGCCCAGTATGCAGAGGATAAAAAGAAAATCTCAAGGGCTAATGTCTGTGACAGCAATGAGGTAAAGTATACAACAGATAATGGCGATGATATTGCCTATGTGTCTACTTCATATTTTATGAAGGTGGGAGATTCCTTTGAAGATACAGACCAGATGTATGTTCTCAGAAAAGATGATGAGGGCAGATGGAAAATCCTCGTTTACTACCAGATTGAGCCATCATCAACTGAGGAAGACTAAAGACATAGAAAGATGATAACAATGAGTATGGAAAATGAAAAAGAAATAAAAATACTTGCAATCGAGAGCTCCTGTGATGAGACTGCCGCAGCAGTTGTGGTAAATGGCAGGGATATGAGGAGTAACGTCATATCTTCACAGATTGCAACACATACACTATATGGCGGCGTTGTACCTGAGATAGCATCAAGAAAGCATATTGAGAAAATCAACCAGGTCATAGAGGAGGCGCTGGCTGATGCCCATATGACACTTGATGATATTGATGCAATAGGTGTTACATATGGTCCGGGACTGGTGGGGGCGCTTCTTGTCGGAGTGGCAGAGGCAAAAGCGTTAAGCTATGCCAGCAATATTCCCCTGGTGGGAGTCCATCATATTGAGGGGCATATCAGCGCTAATTATATAGAAAATAAAGATTTAGAACCGCCATTTCTCTGCCTTGTAGTATCGGGTGGACATACCCACCTTGTAAGGGTGGCAGATTACGGCAAATATGAAATCCTTGGAAGAACCAGGGATGATGCGGCAGGCGAAGCCTTTGACAAGGTTGCCCGTGCAATAGGCTTAGGCTATCCGGGTGGACCAAAGATTGAAAAAGTGTCACATGAGGGCAATCCGGAGGCAATCAGCTTTCCTCGTGCCAAGGTGGCAGACGGAGTCTATGATTTCAGCTTCAGCGGCTTAAAGTCGGCAGTCCTCAATTACCTTAACGGCTGCAAGATGAAGGGAATCGGGATTAACCAGGCTGATGTGGCAGCTTCCTTCCAGAAGTCAGTGACAGATGTATTAGTGGAGCACGCAGCAAACGCTATAGATGAGTATAAAATGGATAAGTTTGCCATAGCAGGAGGAGTGGCATCCAATGGCACTATAAGGGCTGCTATGGAGAAAATGTGCGCAGAAAAAGGTGTGAAGTTCTATCATCCATCACCTATTTTGTGTACAGACAATGCTGCCATGATAGGCGCAGCCGCATATTATGACTTTATGGCAGGCAAGAGAGCTGGGCTGGATTTGAACGCAGTGCCTAATCTTAAGCTTGGTGATTGATTTGGAACACTTTGCTTGTATATTAATGTAATTATGTGAATATAGGAGTAGCAGAATGGAAAAATTTGCAGTGATAGTCTTGTCTGCTGGCACAGGAAGCCGTATGAAAAGCGATATTCCCAAGCAGTATATGGAGTTAAACGGCAGACCTGTAATCTATTACAGCCTGAAGGCTTTTGAGGACAGCAGGGTGGATAGTATTGTTCTTGTCACAGGCAGGGATGATATAGAATACTGCAGGAAAGAAATAGTAGAAAAATATGGATTTACAAAGGTAAGGGCAATAGTGGCAGGTGGAGCAGAGCGCTATGATTCTGTCTTTGAAGGCTTAAAAGCTGTAAATGACTGTGATTATGTAATGATTCATGATGGTGCCCGCCCTATGCTTGACAGTAATATAATAGAAAGAGCATGGAAGGGCGCAGTGGAGTACAGAGCCTGCGTTGCCGGCATGCCTGTAAAAGATACCATAAGAATTGTGGCTGATGACGGCACCGCTATAAGCACACCTGACAGGAAAAGCCTGTGGCAGATTCAGACTCCCCAGGCATTTGATTACAGATTAATATATGAAGCGTATAGTAAAGTATTAGCTGATGTAAAAGCTGGAAAGCAGAAGACCAATATTACAGATGATGCCATGCTTGTGGAGTGTGCCAGCCCTGTGAAGGTGCATATGGTAGAGGGGGATTACCGCAATATAAAGATAACAACCCCAGAGGATATTCAGGCAGCAGAAATCTTTTTAAAGAAAATGTAAAATTGTGGTTGACACAATACATTATTTAATGTATTATAAATCCTGCGCTGAGGAACAGCGAGTTACAAAAACAATTACATACAGTAGTGTTTTGTGATACGCAGAGGTATCGAAGTGGTCATAACGAGGCGGTCTTGAAAACCGTTTGTCC
>CAVFAM010000284.1:0-2403 GCA_963620375.1 Bacteroidaceae bacterium | reverse complement strand
AGGTGGGCGCATGCATTGTAAGCCAGGAACACAAAATACTTTCTATGGGATATAACGGATTTCCGACAGGCTGCTCAGATGATGAATTCACCTGGGCAAGAGAGGGTGAGGATAACAAATATTTTTACTCTACCCACAGCGAGCTCAATGCTATTTTAAATTACAGGGGAGGAAGCCTTGAGGGAGCATCAATCTATGTGACCTTATTTCCATGCAATGAATGTGCAAAGGCTATTATTCAGTCTGGCATAAAGGAAGTAGTATATGACAGCGACAAGTATGAGAATACACCGGGAGTAGTTGCGTCAAAGAAAATGTTGAGAAGTGCAGGGGTAGTACTGCGCAGATATGAGCACTCTGACAGAAGAGTGTGTCTGGAATTATAAAATATAGGGAAAGCTCTGGCTTTCCCTTTAATATTTTATTTTTAATTTATAGGAAAATTGACACAAAGATGTTATAATGGAGACTATGAAAAAAAAGAATAACAGAGACGTAATGGATGCCCTTGTTATGGTATTTCAGTTTGGCATAAATATGCTTGTACCTATCTTCATATGTACAATGTTTGGAGTCTGGATTGGAAACAAAACAGGGATATCATGGATATCGGTGCCCTTGTTTTTTGTCGGAGCCTTAGCGGGCTTTAACAATGTATACAAGATGGCAAAGAGACTGATAGATTCGGACGACAAAGGAAAGAAAAATGTTAAGAAGAATCAATGATGCATTGCCGGGACTGGTCCTGGGAATAGTACTCTATGGGATAATAGTACAGGTGGCCGGGGTATGGTTTGTAGATGATAAGCTGGGCTATACCATCGGACTGTGGTATGGTATCGCCATTGCAATAGGCATGGCAATAAATCTGGCTACTGTAATTCTTGATTCCGTCACGCTGGACGGAGGTAAAAATGCCAATCGCAGAATCATAGCAAAATCATTGTTACGCTATATTGTAGTTGTGATTCTGTTTTTTATATTGGGCTATTTTCAATTTGGAAATTTGTTTATGGCACTCATAGGTGTTTTAGGGTTAAAAATATCTGCATATATGCAGCCCCTGCTACAAAGAGCAGCCAACAAATTGTCAGGGAGAAGTGATGCACCCTCTGACGAAGAAATAGTAAAAATCGAATAAGGAGGTGATAATGTGAATCAAGCGATTTTATTGTCGTCTAATGCCGATAATATTGACTTTATGATTCATGGTATCTTCTCTCTGCATGTATTTGGGCAGGAGGTGTGGATAACCACATCACACGCCTGTATCTTGATTGTCATGGCAATCATGGTGATTTTTGCCATAGTTGCCAACCGCAAAATCAAGAAAGCAAAGGAGGTTCCGGATGGTTTTCAGAACATCGTGGAGCTGATTGTAGAGATGCTTGATGGCATGGTCGAAAGTACAATGGGCAAATGGGCACCGAGATTTGTAAACTACATCAGTACTATATTTATCTTCATTCTGATGAGTAACATTTCTGGTTTGTTTGGTCTGAGACCGCCTACAGCAGACTATGGTACAACCTTGGCGCTGGCACTCATTACATTCTGTATGATCAGATTTAATAAAGCTAAGCATCAGAGCGCAAAAGACATTTGGATTGGTATGTGTTCTCAACTGCCACCATGGCTGCCACTTTGGACGCCAATCAATATTATCAGTGAAATTGCCGTTCCGATTTCATTATCATTGCGTCTTTTCGCAAATGTATTATCTGGAACAGTAATTATGGCACTTGTCTATGGACTTTTAAGAATCATAGCACTGGGATGGCCAGCAGTACTTCATGTATACTTTGACTTATTCTCAGGAGCAATCCAGACATATGTATTCTGTATGCTGACTATGACTTATGTAACCCAGGCATGTGACACAGATGAATAATCAAAACTAAAAAAACAAAACATACTTAATTTTAGGAGGATCTATATTATGGATATTTCAGGACAGGATTTAATTAGAGCATGTTCAGCTATCGGTGCAGGTTTAGCAGTTATCGCTGGTATCGGACCTGGTATTGGACAGGGTATCGCAGCAGGACATGGTGCAGCAGCAGTAGGACGTAACCCAGGAGCAAGAGGACAGATTATGTCAACAATGCTTTTAGGACAGGCCGTAGCCGAGACAACAGGTCTTTACGGATTAGTAGTAGCATTACTTTTACTTTTCGTTCATCCATTAGGTTAATCAGTGGAGGATTGGATAATCCTACGGAAAGGAGAGTAGAATATTGCTAGCAGAAGAATATACATTTTTGTTTAATCTTGATGCCCAGCTGCTCTTCGATACAGCATTACTTGCAATAGCAGTATTTGTCCTCTTCATGTTGATGTCATACCTGCTTTTCAACCCTGCAAGAAAGCTCCTTAAGGACAGACAGGAGAGAATAGCAAACG
>CAVFAM010000283.1:0-4032 GCA_963620375.1 Bacteroidaceae bacterium | reverse complement strand
ACATTAAACTTCTCCAGATATATAGTATTCTGTCCCCTGTTTATATAATCACTCTTTATCTTATTTGCTCCACCCAAAATTGACAAATATCTGGATGACCAGCCCTGGCTCCTGGCATAAGATAAGCCTCTTGCACATATAGCTTCCTCCGTAGAACCATAAGCATTAAAGTTAAAGAAGTTGTAATATCCCTCATATCCTGCATATTTACCAGAGATAAGCGGGCTTGTTCCATCTACTCCCTGCTCCTGCTTTATCTTTGAAGCTATATGGTAAGAGCTGACTCCCGAGGTCTGGGCTATCTGGTATATGCTGCTGGCATAATCTATGGTCTCATTGCTGTAGGCTTTGCTGCCCTCCATGAAGGTTCCTGCAACTATGCTCTGCACTCCAGCCAGTGACTGGTTTGAATTATATGAAATATCCTCAAACATAAAAATGCTTGTCTCATTAAGGAAATTTCTCGGGTCCATACAGTAGGCAAGATAATCCCTTCCAACAGAAACCCATCCAGACTCGTACTCAGTCCACTTATTTGTATACCAGTTATAAGCTCCCGAATTTGTGGATTTCTTGGCATCATCAGCAGACGACTGAACCAGATTAACACCATTTGACATTTCCTTGTCCAGCACTGTGTTCCAATCCAGACCAGTATTTAGTGCCTGAAATGTCCAGTTTGGATATTTGGAATGTAAGGCTATCAGATTAGGGATGTAGCTTTCTGGAAAACCAGCATTTCTAAGCTGCTGTGCATAGTCACTGTTTCCACCACCAGTGTATGATACAGCTATATATTTTCCTATCGTCCAGCCTGTAAAGCTCTTGCCATTCTTTGTACCACTCACGTTATACCATATATCACTTCCCACATAGGTCTCACCAGAAATACTCACGCTGTCACCTCTGTACAGGGATGTAACAACAGAGTTTGTCGTGCCAGCGCCGCTTCGCACCTTTACATTATCACCAGTTATGGCACCGGTTGCATATGCCAGGCTATATACAGCTATCTGGTCTGATGAGCTGTCATATGCAGCTATATCCGTGCTGTCTCCAGCATTATCATCCGCCGCCTCACTATCGGTTGTCGTACTATCTATAGCGGTATCATCTGTCACTGAGACATAATCACTTCTCACATAGCTTACACATTCTGAGTTATCCTTAATCAGATTATATCGAACCTTATACCAGACTACTCCGTCAGTATCCTTTGCTTCATCCAATATCGTCACAGCCTTGCCATTAGTAAGATTGTGGTCAATCGAATTCTCCGTACCCGGTCCGGAACGTGCTGAAACAAAGGCGCCCTCAGGACACACTATCACCGCCGATTTTTCTTCATATGCATAAATAATATCAGCACCAATATTAAGCTGTCCAAACACCAGCGATACCATTAATAATATGGAAGATATTATTCTGTACTTTCTTTTCATCTTTACCCTCTGTAATCAATATGCCTAGTTATTCATAATCATTATAAATAACTGCATGTGGGCAGTCAACCATCAACATTTTGTATTTGCTATAACAAGCACTCCAAAGATAAGCCCCGCCGTTCCCAGAATAAGTCCTAAAACTGTAGCAAGCCCGAGTTTTGCAAACGATACTCCAAATACTGCCCCAAACAGGGAAACAATACCAATAGCTCCCATAATTGCCATAATGCAAATTGTCATAACAGTTTCCTTATCAATCTTCATCACTTTTCCTCCTGTAAACTCAACCACTGTTTTCTTGTTGACAGGATTATCGCATATAATATGGGTGATAAAACGGACATTTACCTTTATTTATACATCTTTATTTATACAAAATTTGCTTATATCAGCATCCAAACCTGCCATCAGCAATCTTTCCTGATGCAGGACAGCAAAAAAGCCACAACAAATACTTCCGTATTGTCATGGCTTCTTTTTAGCAACTTACATATTTCACATGTCATTATCTTAGAATATACTCTTAATCTTCTCCCAGATACTCTTTACAACTTCGACAATCTTCTGGAAAAAGCCTGCTGCCGCTTCCTTGTCAATATTATTAAAATCTACTCCAAGCTTATCTGCCCAGCTCTTTGCCTGATTTGCAATGGAATCCCAATCCAGGTCAAGTCCCTTGAGAGCGTTTATAAGCTCGATAAGTGTATTAATGTCATCCTCTGATAATGAAAGCTCATACTTCTTTGCAAGCTCATCAATTGCAGCCCTGATGTCATCATCGGTGCTAAGCTCACCATTTGCAAGCTTCTGCTTAAGCTCTGCAATCAAAGCCTCAACGCTGTCTGAGTCTCCATCAATACTCTGGTTTAACTCTCCTGTTGTGACAAGCTCATTGAGGGCTGCATCTACAACCTCATCATCAAGATTATCACCTGTCATCTCCTCATAAGCCTTAAAGATACCAACAAGAGCCGCTGTTCCTGAAAGCTGAAACGGACCTGCAACTATGATGTTTGCATCTGTAACACCGGCAGTAGCGAGGGCGTTTTTATACATTCCTACTGTACAGTAGTTGATATTGTATGTTGAGATATTGATTCCACTTCCTGCATCAGCCTTTGTAATCACTACAGAGGAAAGGGATTTTGTTCCGATTGCACTTGAATCCATGTAAGAATCAAGGTAGCTGTGCTCCTCCTGATTATTAATGTATACAACATCATAATTGTCCAGAGATGCAGGGTCTATTCCCATATATCCAAGCACTGTGTTTCTCTGGGCCTCTGTGAGGTCTGCACCAAGAGCAAGATATGGCTTATCGCTCTCTGTAATAACAACCTGGTCTGTTGTGTCAGACGTATCTGCTGTTGTATCAGTTGTTGTGTCTCCTGCTGTGTCAACAGCTGTGTCTGTCGACTCATCTGATGTTGTCACCACACCGGCATCTGTCTCGTCTGTTGTACCCTCGATTGCTGCGTCTGTCTCTGCATCTGTGGTCTCTGTTGCAAAAGCTGTGTTTACACTTCCACACAAGAGGGTTGCAGCAAGCACAAGGCTTGTAATCTGTTTGAGTCTCTGGTTAATCTTCTTATTCATCATGCGATTGATTCCTTTCATAAATCCATTTTATTTCATATATTAAAGCTTTTATTACTATACATATAGCCATACATGATTTTATTTCCATGTATATTGTATCTGTAAGCCGTTGTTACAAAACTCAATATCTGCTGTACTTCCGCTGACAATCGGCATCATCGGCGACAAGTGCCCTATATCCAAATCCATAAGAACAGGCACATTGTAGTCCGCCAGAACATCAAGCACTGCCCTGTACTGGTCAATGCCAAACATTTCCTGTCCGTATGCCGCACATGGTCTTCCTATAAGAAAGCCCTTTACATATTTGAACCAGTCTGTATTTTTTAACTGCCCAAGTCCCCGCCTAATCGACATAATGTTTAAGTCACAGGCTTCAAGGAACCAGATTATTCCATCATCCTTATACTTTTCATTGAAGGAAGCAACATAATCATATTTAGTTCCTGCTATTCCAAGCAGACAGTCAAGACAGCCACCTATCAGCCTGCCACTAAACTTTATTTTTCTATCAGTCCGCCTATATAAGCCATCATCACCAGGCAGATAGGCTTTCATATCAATATACTCGGTCAGGTTAAATCCGACATAGGGATGTGTTTCATCCCTCAGACTGTTTTTCTCCCATTGGAAGTAGTTTCTCACAACTGTTCTTTTGCCTGTGAAGAGGTCAAAGGCATCCTGCAGTGACCTATGCCATTCTTCCATACCAAAGGAGCCTGCGCATGGACCATAGATTGCTGCTGTATCACAGATAGTTGTGGATAAAAATGTAAAGTTAGTATTATCCGAAAATCCCATATACCACTTAGGTCTGGCATTTTTTATGGCTTCAAAATCCATGTAGGGAATAACCTCACACATAAGCTCACCGCCGCCACAGGAAATAAGCGCATCATTTTTGTCACTCAGATAGTATTCGTTTAGCTCTTTTCCGCAAAGCTCCGGGGTGTTACTTATTCCTATTCCCTTATCTTCTCTACAGTTT
>CAVFAM010000282.1:0-7639 GCA_963620375.1 Bacteroidaceae bacterium | reverse complement strand
GTCTTATACTACTACTTTTACTGAGGACAATGGTTATCATCTGATTTTTGAGGATGGACAGCAGGAACAGGAGAACCAGGTCAAGGCTGTGAGAGAGTTTATCCTGCAGGGGGTTGATTATATTGTTATAGACCCTGTGGTTGAGACTGGCTGGGATTCGGTTCTTGATGAGGCTAAGGACGCTGGCATACCTGTTATACTGGCTGACAGGCACATTTCTGTTCAGGATGAGAGCTTATATACCTGCTTTGTGGGGTCTGATTTTACACTTGAGGGTCAAAGGGCTGGCGAGTGGCTGGAAAATTATCTCGACGACAGGGATATGGGAGATGAGGAAATCAATATAGTTACCCTGCAGGGAACTCTTGAGTCGTCGGCGCAGCTTGGTCGAACTGAGGGTTTTGCCAAGGTGCTTAAGCATCACGATAACTGGAACATGCTTGGCTCTGAAACCGGAGATTTTACCCAGGCGAGGGGCTATGAGGTTATGGCTGAGTTTTTGAAGGAATATCCGGATATTGATGTGGTGGTCTGTGAAAATGACAATATGGCATTTGGAGCCATTGAAGCTATTGAGGATGCCGGCAAGACTGTGGGAGCAGATGGAGACATGATTATTATTTCCTTTGACGCTACTAAGGCTGGACTTGAGGAAGTGAGGGATGGCAATATAGCAGTTGACTTTGAGTGTAATCCGCTTCTGGGACCTGAGATTGACATGATTATTAAAAAGCTTGAAAATGGTGAGAGCGTAGGCAAGGCTACTTATGTAAAAGAGGCTTACTTTGATTTCACGATGGATATGAAAAATATCGTTGATAAAAGAAATTATTAATTTTATAACTGACAAGGAAAAATACTTGACACCATATGCCTGTTGTGGTATTCTCTTCAAGGTGAATGACTATGGAAGAGAAACTTACACAGGCATATTTGTTTGATTTTTACGGCGAGATGCTGAATGAGCATCAACGCAGGATATATGAGGACTTTGTTTTCAATGACCTATCGCTCGGCGAGATAGCTGGAGAAGAGGGCATATCGAGGCAGGGCGTTGCCGATATGGTGAAGCGCTGTGACAAGAAGCTTAGAGCCTATGAAGACAAGCTTCATCTGGTTGATAAATTTATCTCCATCAAAAGTGATGTGGAGAAGATTAAAGGGCTGGCTGTAGAATTTAAAGAGACAAACAACAGTTTAATAATGAATGAAATCGAATCGATTTCTAATCAGATAATTGAGGAGCTATAGTATGGCATTTGACAGCTTATCAGAAAAACTACAGAATGTTTTCAAAAATCTGCGCAGTAAGGGCAGACTTACAGAGGATGATGTCAAAGCTGCTCTCAAGGAAGTAAAGATGGCACTTCTTGAAGCAGATGTTAACTTCAAGGTTGTAAAGCAGTTTACAAAGAGTGTTCAGGAGAGAGCTATCGGACAGGATGTCATGAATGGACTTAATCCCGGTCAGATGGTAATCAAAATCGTAAATGAAGAGATGGTTAATCTCATGGGATCTGAAACTACTGAGATAGCTTTCAGACCTGGCAAGGAGCTGACTGTCATAATGATGGTTGGTCTACAGGGTGTCGGTAAGACAACCACAACTGCAAAGATAGCAGGCAAGCTCAAGTCCAAGGGCAAGAAGGTACTGCTTGCAGCCTGTGACGTGTATCGTCCAGCTGCTATTGAACAGTTGCAGATAAATGGTAAAAAGCAGGATGTTGAAGTATTCTCAATGGGTGATAAGAATAAGCCGGAGGATATTGCAAAGGCTGCTGTAGAGCATGCGAAGAAAAATGATTTCAATGTGCTCATTATAGATACAGCCGGACGTCTTCATGTAGATGAGGATATGATGGCTGAGCTTATCAGAATCAAAGAAGCTACAGATGTATACCAGACAATCCTTGTTGTAGATGCTATGACAGGACAGGATGCAGTAAATGTAGCGGGAACCTTTGATGAAAAGATTGGTATCGATGGCGTTGTACTTACAAAGCTTGACGGTGATACCAGAGGTGGTGCGGCTCTTTCAATCAGGGCGGTCACAGGAAAGCCAATTCTTTATGCTGGTATGGGAGAGAAGCTTTCAGATTTGGAGCAGTTCTATCCTGACAGAATGGCTTCACGTATTCTCGGCATGGGCGATGTGCTCTCAATGATTGAGAAAGCCCAGGAGAGTATAGATGAGGAAAAAGCAAGAGAGCTTGAGCAGAAGATGCGCAAGAATGAATTTGACTTTGAGATGTATCTTGAGTCAATGAGCCAGATGAAGAAGATGGGTGGTCTTTCAAGTATTATGGGAATGATGCCGGGTATGGGCTTTGGCAACGGTAAGATGCCAGAGGTCGATACAGATGCAGCCGAGAAAAACATGGCTCGTATCGAGGCAATTATATATTCTATGACACCAAAGGAGAGACAGAATCCAAACCTCTTAAATCCTAGCAGAAAAGCCAGAATTGCAAGAGGAGCAGGAGTTGAGGTTTCAGAGGTCAACAGACTGGTCAAGCAGTTTGAACGGACCAAGAAGCTCATGAAGCAGATGCCTGGAATGATGGGCAAAAAGAAAGGCCGTAGAGGCAGCATGGGAAACATGTTCAAAGGACTTCCATTTTAGGAACTTTTGATATATAAAACAAAATATATTTAAAAACGGAGGAAACATATCATGGCAGTTAAAATCAGATTAAGAAGAATGGGACAGAAGAAGGCTCCTTTCTATAGAATCGTTGTTGCAGATTCTAGATCACCAAGAGACGGAAGATGTATCGAGGAAATCGGAACATACGATCCAACTAAGGACCCAAGCGAGTATCATGTAAATGAGGAGTTAGCAAAGAAATGGTTAGCTAACGGAGCACAGCCTACAGAGACTGTAGCAAAAATCTTCAAGAACGCAGGTATCGAGAAATAAAATTTGACGAGGTGGCGTAATGAAAGAATTAGTTGAAGTAATTGCAAAATCTTTAGTTGATAATCCGGACGAAGTTACCGTTACAGAGACTGAGAACGAGAAAGCAATTGTTTTGGAATTACGTGTTGCACAGTCTGATATGGGAAAGGTTATCGGCAAACAGGGACGTATTGCTAAGGCAATCCGTGCTGTTGTTAAAGCCGCAGCCTCAAAAGAAGACAAAAAGGTTATTGTTGAGATAGTACAGTAACAGTTATTTTGGCATCTCTTATTTGAGGTGCCATTTTCTCTATTTAATTGATGTGCAGACTTTTCTTCTTTGAATGAAGAGTTTGGACAAATAAGATAATTATATGAGGTAGTATATGGAAGATATGCTTCAGGTTGGTGTCATTACACAGACACACGGCATCAAGGGAGAGGTAAAGGTTTTTCCGACCACAGATGATGCCCAGAGATTTAAGAAATTGAAAAAGGTTACTCTTGATAATGGTAAGGAACGCAGGGAATTAGAGATTACATCTGTCAAGTTTTTTAAGAACCTGGTAATCCTCAAATTCAAGGGTATTGATGATATTAATGATGTTGAGAAATACAAGAAGGCTCCTCTTTTTGTAAGCAGGGAGGACGCTGTTCCTCTTGAGGAGAACGAGTACTTTATCGCAGACCTTATAGGGCTTAAGGTTATATCTGATGAGGGCGAGGAGCTTGGCACTCTGGACGATGTTCTCCAGACAGGAGCCAATGATGTGTATGTCGTAAAAAGTGATAATGGTGAGGAGATACTTGTCCCTGCAATTAAGGATTGCGTTAAAAATGTAGACATTGAAGGGGGAGAGATTACTCTTCATCTCCTGCCAGGGCTTAGATAGCTGGGACAGATGATGTCTTTTATTTTATAAATTATAAGGATTACACAATGAATTTTCATGTTTTAACATTATTTCCAGATATGATAATGCAGGGGGTATCTACCAGCATTACAGGAAGAGCTTTAAAACAAAATATTATATCGCTTGAGGCGGTCAATATACGTGATTTTGCAGACAACAGGCACAACAGGGTGGATGACTACACCTATGGTGGAGGTGCAGGTATGCTGATGCAGGCAGAGCCTGTATATGCGGCATATGAGCATGTGGCAGGAAAAATGCCTGAAGGCTCTGATAAGAGGGTAATCTATGTGACTCCACAGGGTAAGACCTTTAACCAGAATATGGCAAAGGAGTTTGCAAAATGCGATGACTTAATCTTTTTGTGCGGCCACTACGAGGGAATCGACGAGAGAGTTCTTGAAGAGGTTATCACAGATTATGTGTCGATTGGAGACTATGTGCTTACAGGTGGAGAGCTTGCATCTATGGTGATGATTGATGCCATTGCAAGACTGGTGCCGGGAGTGCTGGGCAATGATATATCTGCTGAGACAGAGAGCTTTCATGGGAAGCTTTTGGAATACCCCCAGTATTCAAGACCAGAGGTGTGGCATGACAAGGCGGTGCCGGAGGTCTTGCTATCTGGAAACACAAAGAAGATAAATGAGTGGCGCATAAAAGAGTCTGAAAAGAGGACGAGGGAGAGACGCCCTGATTTATACAGAGAGTATGAAGCCCTGCAGGAGTGTAAAAGCCAGATGATGAAGAAAAAGCTCCTGCACATTGACATGATAGAGCTTATAAACAGGGGCAGGGCAGAGCTTGTATACTCAAATGGCAATGAATATCTGCTGAGAGATATTGAGTCAGGTGTCTATATGCACACCAATTTGAATGAAACCGAGGCTGAGGCATTTGGCGGAAATGGTTACTTTGATGATACAAAAGAGATGGGGTGTGTCATACTTCACCAGCCAGAGTGCCTGCCTGTAATAGAAGAAAAATATGGCTTGTCCCTCCAGACGGAGTGCAAAAATGCCGTATATACCCAGAGGGAAAAGCTGCCAGTCACAGGGCTTTACAGGGCAGATGGCAGGCCTGATGAAAGAGGATTGACAATCAGGCAGCTGACTAAGGACAACAGTGAGGAGGCAGGAAAGCTCCATGAATGGCCAAACGATTTGGAATATTTTTACGAGAGAGTTGAGTCTGGAAATGTATTCGGAGCTTTTATGGAGGACAAGCTGGTCGGTGTAATCGGAATTCACAGTGAGGGCAGCATAGGCATGCTTTTTGTGGATGAAAATTACAGAAAGATGAGGCTTGGGATGGCACTTGAGACATATATGTTTAACCAGGCGATAGAAAAGGGCTGGATTCCATACGGACAGGTAATTATTGATAATGAAAAATCCTTTAAATTGCAGGAAAAAATGGGATTATACTGTTCAAAGGAATCAGTTTACTGGATGGGATAATTTTCTCTTGCATTAGCAGAGAAATTATGATATAGTACCAATGTTGTGAATAAATGGGTGATGGTCCTCTGTTGCGAAGTAGTAGTAGCATTAAGAACGTCAAAATGATTAGGAGGTCACAAAATGAACGCAAGTGAAATTATTAAGAGCATTGAGGCAGAGCAGTTAAAGGCTGAGGTACCTGAGTTTTCTGTAGGAGATACTGTTAAAGTACACGGAAAAATCAAAGAGGGTAACCGTGAGCGTATCCAGATTTTCGAGGGAACTGTTATTAAGAAGCAGAACGGATCAAACCGTGAGACATTTACAGTTAGAAAGATTTCTAACGGTGTAGGTGTTGAGAAGACCTGGCCACTTCACTCTCCAAACGTAGAGAAGGTTGAAGTAGTACGTCATGGTAAAGTACGTCGTGCTAAACTTTACTACTTAAGAGATCGTGTAGGTAAGGCTGCAAAGGTTAAAGAGCTTGTAAAATAAGCAATTTTGCGAAAAGTAATGAAGAGAACCGATGTTATATAGACATTGGTTCTCTTTTTTTGTAAAATGGATGTTGGTATTAACTCAAATTGACCACACTGGGTGTTTTGAGCAGATAAGCGAAATAGATAAGGGAAGGAAGCATGCAGTATGGCACGTAGACAGTCAGGACTGAATTTTAGAAAAAGAAGAAAGAAGATAAATATACCACTTGTGAAGGAAGTTTTATTCTGGATTGTGGAAATTGCAATAGTTGTGGTAATAGCATATGTTATGGTGGCATTTTTCGGGCTGAGGACAAGTGTGGTAGGTCAGGCGATGGAGTCCACCCTGGATAATGGCGAGCAGATACTTGTAAACAGGTTTGTGTATACAATATCGCATCCTAAGTCGGGTGATGTGGTTGTATTTTTGCCAAATGGTAACGAAAAATCGCATTATTATGTGAGAAGAGTCATAGCTGTGCCGGGAGATACTGTGCAGATTAAGGATGGTGCAGTCTATGTAAATGGCGAGCTGTATGATGAGCCAGTGGAGGTTGCTTCAATAGAGGATGCAGGAATAGCAGATGACGAGATAAAGCTTGGAGACGAGGAATATTTCGTATTAGGTGACAACAGAAACAACAGTGAGGACAGCAGATACGCTAATATTGGAAATGTGAAGCAGGACTACATCGTGGGTAAGGCATGGTTTGCATTTTCGTCGCTGTCACACATGGGATTTATAGATTAAGGTAGGTGCAATATGAATTTTCAATGGTATCCGGGTCATATGACCAAGGCAAAGAGACAGATGCAGGAGGATATAAAGCTTATAGATCTGGTTATTGAGCTTGTGGACGCAAGAATCCCGCTCTCCAGCAGAAACCCTGACATAGATGAGCTGGGAAAAAATAAATACAGACTTATTCTTATGAATAAGGCAGACCTGGCGGACAAGGAACAGACAAAGAAGTGGGCAGAGTATTTTAAGTCAAAGGGATTTTTTGTGGTGAGTCTTGATGCCAGAACCAAAAACAGCATGAAGAGCATTACAGACATTGTGATGGAGGCCTGCAAGGAAAAGATTGAGAGAGACAGAAAGCGTGGAATCAAAAACCGTCCTGTAAGGGCTATGGTAGTAGGTATACCGAATGTGGGTAAATCTACTTTTATCAATTCCTATGCAGGAAAGGCCTGTGCAAAGACTGGTAATAAGCCAGGTGTGACAAAGGGAAAGCAGTGGATAAGACTGAATAAAAATGTAGAGCTTCTTGATACACCGGGTATTTTGTGGCCTAAGTTTGAAGACCAGATGGTGGGGTTAAGACTTGCCCTTATAGGCTCAATCAAGGATGAAATCTTAAATATAGATGAGCTTGCAATGGAGCTTATCAAATATCTGATTAAAAACTATCCGGGGATCATCAATGCCCGCTATGAGGTTGATGAGAGCAGGGAACTGACCGATATAATAGTTGATATAGCTAAGAACAGGAATTGTCTCCTGAAGGGGGGAGAGCCTGATTATAGTAAGGCGGCAGCACTTGTGATTGATGATTTCAGAAGTGGAAAGATGGGGTGTATCACGCTTGAATCGCCTGAAGAGGTGTAAAAGGGACGCTTCCCGTTTGAAGGTGGTGGAGGGCGAATTGCCCACAGCATGTTTCGCAGAAAAAATATGAAGGCAGCGACGGGACTAATTGCGGATAGGTTGTGAAAATCTGGAATGTGTTTTCGTTGCGGGGATTTATGGAACCCCGCCGCAGTTCATATTTTGTTCTGCGAAACATACTGTGGGCAATTCGCCGGCAGGTTTGGAGCGGGAAGCTGGGGTTGACAGGACTTCAGGTGGTGCAAGTGTGATGGGAGAAAAAACGGAGTTGATGGAAGCCTATAGTCCGGTGG
>CAVFAM010000281.1:0-3682 GCA_963620375.1 Bacteroidaceae bacterium | reverse complement strand
TGCTTGGAGCCCTTATCGGACTTGCAAAGTCTACAGCGAATACAGCTCCGGTGGAGAGCACACTTGAGACGCTGGTGGATGGACTTGCGCTTTTGCATTCTGTTGAGAAAATGTATATTGAGGGTGCAACGGAAACAGATAAAGCTCTGGCACATGAGGATGCTGATGAAGTGGAGGGGGCGCTTGCCCGGATGACCGACCGTGTGCATGACGAAAAATTCAAGCTCGTCCCAGACTGCGCCGTGTGCCAGTCACCCTGCGGAAATACCAGCGATTATGATGCCAGCCTCTTTAGAGAGAGTCAGGCTCCCAATCAGAAGCTCAATCTTGAGATAATAGCAGGACTTGAAAAAATCGCTTACAGTATCAGGCAGAAAAAGGCGAAGCTAAGTCTGGATGATGATATCAGTGGATTACTTTTCAGGGCACTTGCGGTGACAAGCTTTGACTGGGCAGAGGATGACCTGCTTGAGCTTAAAGCAGAGGTTGACAAGTATCTTTTAATTTGTTAGCATCAAAGGGTAAACCGTTGATTGAGAGTAGTAGGTATATGAAAGTGTCCCAGAGAGCTGCAGGTGGTGTGAAGCAGTACATGGACATATTCTGAATGGACTCATGAGGGCAGCCCGAAATAATAGTAGGCGTTGACGTCATCGGACCGTTATATCGTAGGCATATGTTAGTATGTGGTAAACTTAGGTGGCTAATAAGACTTTAACAGGCTCTTATCCTTTGGGATGGGAGCCTTTTTAATTATAAATAGCACTCTAAATTTCCTCATACCAGATTAATATTTTGGAGGAAAAACAGATGGGAAAAATTATTTTAACAGGTGACAGACCAACAGGCAGGCTTCATGTAGGACATTATGTAGGCTCTCTTAGAAGAAGAGTAGAGCTTCAGAATTCAGGAGAGTTTGAAAAGATTTTTATCATGATTGCTGATGCCCAGGCACTTACAGACAACTTTGACAATCCAGAGAAAATCCGTCAGAACATTATAGAGGTTGCCCTTGATTATTTATCAGCAGGACTTGACCCTGCAAAATCTAACCTCTTTATCCAGTCTCAGATATCTGAGCTGACAGAGCTTACATTTTTCTATTCAAACCTCGTAACTGTGTCAAGATTACAGCGTAATCCTACAGTAAAAAGCGAGATACAGATGAGAAATTTTGAGACCAGCATACCGGTTGGATTTTTCACATATCCTATCAGCCAGGCGGCAGACATCACAGCCTTCAAGGCAACAACTGTTCCTGTTGGAGAGGATCAGCTTCCAATGATTGAGCAGACCAGGGAGATTGTCAGAAAGTTTAACTCGATTTATGATGATGTGCTGGTTGAGCCAGAGGTGCTTTTACCGGAAAATGAGGCATGCTGCAGACTTCCAGGCATAGATGGCAAGCAGAAGATGAGCAAGTCTCTCGGTAACTGTATCTACCTTGCAGATACAGAAGAAGATGTAAAGAAAAAGGTAATGAGCATGTACACAGACCCTACCCATATCAGAAGAGAGGACCCAGGTCATCTTGAGGGTAACTGCGTATTCACATACCTGGACGCATTCAGTAAGCCAGAGCATTTTGAGGAATATCTGCCAGATTATGCTAACCTTCAGGAGTTAAAGGACCACTACACAAGAGGTGGACTTGGCGACGTGGTAGTAAAGAAGTTCTTAAACAATGTATTGCAGGAGGAGCTTGCACCAATCCGTGCCCGCCGTGCAGAGTACGAGAAGGACATCCCTGCTGTATATGAGATTCTACGTCAGGGAACAGAGGCTGCCAGAGAGACAGCAGCCCAGACACTTTCAGAGGTGAAGCGTGCCATGAGAATAAACTACTTTGAGGATGCAGAGCTTATCAAGGCACAGAGTGAGAAATACAAGGGAATTGCAGACTAAAATGTGAGTTTTTGTAAACGTGAGGTAAAGTGACTTTTATTTTGAACCTATACGTGATAAAATATCTATTGTCTGGGCAGGCTTTGTCTGCCATGCGTTCAGAGAAGTTGCCGATGGCAGGCTCAGTTGGTGCGGAAAGCGCTGGGGAGTAAGATAGAATTTCTGACAAATAAAGGAAGGGAGGTACTGCTGCATGGTTAAGTACTATAGAACCGATGACAAAAAAATCCGAGAAGTTGAAGGAATCGCAAGCGGTACCTGGATACAAATGATACACCCCTCCGTTGCGGAAGGTCAGAAAATAGCAGACGAGCTTGATGTGGATATCGAAGATGTGCTGGCTGCTCTCGATGAGGAAGAGAGCTCACGTATCGAGCTGCAGGATGGATATACACTCATCCTTGTGGATATACCAACCACGGAGACGAGACACGACAAGGAAGCATATACGACTATTCCTCTTGGCATAATCCTCACAAGTGATGAAATCGTCACAATCTGTACAGAGGACACACCTGTATTACAGGCGTTTTTAAATAACAGGGTGAAGGAATTTTCTACCAAGAAGAAGCTCAGATTTGTATATCAGATATTGTACAGGATATCGGTTTTATATCAGAGCGACCTCCGTATCATAGACAAGATGCGTACAGAGATTGAAGAACGAGTCGGTGAGGACACAGAGGAAGTCGACCTTATCGCCCTTCACGAGCTGGAGTCCACACTGGTATACTTTGCCACATCCCTGAGAGCAAACGGAGTAGTGCTTGACCGCCTTACCAGATACAAGAGGCTGGAGCAGTACCCGGAGGACAAGGAGCTGCTGGGCGATGTAATTGTGGAAAATAAGCAGGCCATAGAGATGACCGGTATCTACAGGGATATCATAAACGGAACCAGAGAGCTTATGAGCTCAGTCATAGACAATAGACTTAACAACGTCATGAAGTCACTTACAATCATCACTCTTGTAATGGCTATACCGACGGTTGTGTCTGGAATCTATGGAATGAATGTCAATGCAAAGTGGGTTCCGCTTGCGAATACAGCCCATGGATTTGGTATAATTATCACTGCAATTATTGTGGTGTGTGTATGCCTGATATTCATACTCAAGAAGAAAAAAATATTGTAATACAGAAAATTTGTCACTGGCAGTTTTTCAGCGTATTAAAGCAAACAAGGGACGCTCGTATGAGCGTCCTTAATTGTTTAGGTGTGATGTGTATATGTTGGTTAAGGAGCACTCTGTGAGTGCCCCGATTAATGTCTGGATTTGTTCTGCGCTTATCTTCTCGCCAGAATAGCTGCAGGTAAATCCATGGGTTGTTAATTATGCTCCCAGCGTCCACTTGCTCCACAAGGCAGCACCAGTCCGTTTGAAGAAACAGGAATACCAATCTCTTCTGCTGTTACAAATCCATCATATTTTTTCAGTACAGTGCTAATCATATAATTAAGCACAGCAGGCTGCAAGCCTGTTGTGTACGAATTGATGAGGAAGAAAAGCGGCTCATCTGACAATATCTGCTCGCACAACTGCACCAGAGGATATACAGACTCTTCGATTTTCCAAATCTCACCCTTTGGACCTCTTCCGTAAGATGGAGGATCCATGATGATAGCGTCATAGTGATTTCCACGTCTGATTTCTCTCTCTACGAACTTCACGCAGTCATCTACCAGCCATCTGATAGGCGCATCCCCAAGTCCTGATGACACGGCATTTTCCTTTGCCCAGGTAACCATTCCCTTTGAAGCATCAACATGTGTGACA
>CAVFAM010000280.1:0-3959 GCA_963620375.1 Bacteroidaceae bacterium | reverse complement strand
GATTGCTTGATTTTCCTGCATTTATGAAAAAGTGCCGGCAGTGGGACTTGAACCCACACGGGCTTGCGCCCAACAGATTTTGAGTCTGCATCGTCTGCCATTCCGACATGCCGGCGTTCACTCGAACAAATGATATATTATCATATAAAAAGAACGAATGCAAGCAAGAAATTTGTTCTTTTTATATTGATTAAAGTTATCGTATATGATAACATATAAATAGTTTGAGGCTTGTGATTTTGAGGAGAAAATATGGATACAGTTTATGAGACACCTAAGCAGAGCATTGCAAGGCAGCTGAGAGAGGTGCGCAGGGCTGAGGGAATGACACAGCAGCATCTTGCGGAGCTTATTGGCACAAAGAAATCAAATATTTCAAGATTTGAGAGTGGAAAATATAATCCGAGTGTGGAATTTTTGATGAAGCTTGCAGAGGGATTAGGAAAAGAAATACAGATAGTAGTGGGGGATAAATAGATGACAAAGAAATTAGCAGGATATAAGGACAATGATGTGGAGCTTTGCAGGACAACAAACGCAAGGGTCGGTGACAAGACGGCAATGATTCTTATGGAGGAGAGGATTCCATTTTCAAAGAATTTAAAGACCATTCCATTTTTTAAGAGAAAGCTGTATAAGGGAGCAGACAAGGTCTGGGTTATCTCTATAAATCCCAGAAGATATGGTCAGGCGAGACGGATAATTGACACATTGGATAGTGTATACAAGGACAGATTGGTTCTTAGCAATTACTAATCAGACAGGAGATGGCTGAAATTGATTTTCAGCCTTCTTTTTTTTTACATATTTGTGTGGTAAAATTCATTAAATAATAATGTTAGAGGAAGTATAAGGTATCATGTCTGATAAGAAAACAGAAAAAATCATAAAGTTAGCCGGAGTTTTTTGTGTGCCTGTGATTGCATTCTATCTGATGGAATTTTACGACAGGAACCCATTTGAACAAATCAGACCCATGGCACATCTCTTAAATATCATGATTTTTGAAATGATAGCATGGATTATTTATTTTTTGACAGGAAGGGCAAAGCTGTCGCTGAGGATAGTCTTAGCTGCCTCCATGGTTTTTGGACTCGTTAACCATTATGTAATGGCGTTTCGTTCCACCCCTTTTGTACCATGGGATATATTTTCTATTAATACTGCCTTAAGCGTGGCGGATAACTATGATTACACACCGGGTATGCGGCTTGTGCTTGTTACGCTTATTTTTGCTGCCTTAATTTTTGCTGTCAGATATATTGATTACAGGCTGGATATAAAATTCAGATTCAGGGCTGGGGCAGCAATTCTTGTATGCCTGCTGCTTGTGCTTCTGGGAGGGGGAATCCAGAATGAGGATTTTCAGAAAAATAACAATCTGTATCCGTATTTATTTACCCCATCTGTAATGACAAAATACAATGGTCTTGTAGTTACATTTACCATGGATATGGCTTATGTTATTGTGGATAAACCAAGTGGATATTCTGCAAATGCTGCAAAGGATATACTGGAGCAGTATGAGCAGGCAGATGAGGCACAGGATGGAAACAGTGATAGTCAGGATTACCCGAATATTATTGTCATAATGGATGAAGCCTTTTCTGACCTTAAGGTGCTGGGAGACTTTGAGACAAATGAGGATTATATGCCATTTGTCCACAGCCTGATGAACGGAGCTGATAACACAGTGTCGGGGCATCTGAATGTATCTGTATGTGGTGGAAACACGGCAGACACTGAGTTTGAATTTCTGACAGGGGATACCATGGCATTTCTGCCTTCAGGCAGCATACCCTATCAGCAGTATATAAAAAGCCAGGTACCTTCGCTGGCAAGCTATCTGTCTGACCTGGGATATGCCACATATGCCCAGCATCCGTACTATGGCAGTGGCTGGAACAGGGAGACTGTTTATCCTCTTTTGGGCTTTGAAAACATGAACTTTGTGGATGATTATATTCCAAGAACGGTTGTCAGACAGTATGTCAGTGATGAGTCGGATTTTAACATGATAATCAGGACATTTGAGCAAAAGGAAGAGGGCAGGCCAGCCTTTATCTTTAATGTTACAATGCAGAACCATGGCGGATATTCAGACCAGTATGATAATTTTACCAACAATATAAGTGCTGCTGATGTGGGAAACAGTGGCGTGGACCAGTACCTATCCCTGATAAGCCTGACAGACAAAAATCTTGAAAAGCTCATAGATTATTTTAAAAATCAGGATGAAAAAACAATTATCGTATTTTTCGGAGACCATCAGCCGAGTGATAATGTGGCAGCCCCTGTTTTAAAAGCTCTTGGCAAGGACTACCTGAATCTTACTGAGGAGGAGAGCGAGAGCAGATACATAGTTCCGTATTTCATATGGGCAAACTATGATATAGAGTCGGCTCAGAATGTGGATACATCTGTGAATTATCTGGCTGCCAATATGCTCAAATACGCAGGTGTAGAGACTTCTGCATATCAGAACTTCCTGCTGGAACTGGAGGAATACTATCCTGTTATTTCTGCGGCAAGAACAGAGGAGAATATGGAAGCCGATGAGGAGCTTCGCAATGAAATGCTCTATAAGTACAAATGCTTACAGTACTATAATCTGTTTGACTGGGAGGATAAATAAATGAGGTCTGGTAAAAAAACAACAGCGTATTCATTTTTACTGCCATTTATAATCTGTATTGGAATATGTATTGTGGGTGGAGTATATCCATTTGGGGATAACTGCCTGCTTCATATAGATATGTACCATCAGTACTGTCCCTTCTTTACCCAGCTCTTATCCAAGATAAGAAGTGGGGGAAGCCTCATGTATTCGTGGCAGATTGGACTTGGCTCAGATTTTATATCTGTCTTTGCGTATTATCTTGCAAGTCCCTTTAACTGGCTTGTAATATTATCGCCTAAAAATCATGTTATTGAGTTTATGTCTGTCTTAATGATAGTTAAGATAGCCCTGTGTGGCAGTTCGTTTTATATTTATCTCAGGTCACATTTTGGACTGGAGGCTGAGGATAAGATACCATTGGTTTTTTCTACAGCATATGCCCTGTGTGGATTTGTGGCTGCCTATAGCTGGAACATTATGTGGATGGACAGTGTCATGCTGGCACCCCTTATAATCCTTGGACTTGAGAAGCTGGTCAGGGAAGGAAAGCCCGCCCTCTATTACATCACTCTGGCTTTTTCAATATTTTCAAATTACTATATATCAATTATGATTTGTATCTTTTTGGTTTTATATTTTATTGTGCTGTTTGTAAATCAAAGGGATGGAAGATGGAAGGCGTTTTTCAGATTTGGATATTATTCACTTTTAGCTGGCGGTACAGGTCTTGTACTTATGCTGCCTGAAATGATAATACTGGGCTACAGCGGTTCAGAGGGAATTAAATTTCCAGAGACTGTCAAGTGGTATTTTAATATAATTGAGGAGCTGTCGAGAATGTGTACCACGGCAGCTGACTATACAGGAGCAAATCACTGGCCTAATTTGTATACGGGAGCCTTTGCAATCCTGCTACTGCTCCTGTATGCCATGAACAGGCGGATTCCTTTAAAGGAAAAGCTTCCATATCTTACAATGGTTATTTTTATGCTGGTAAGCTTTTCAAATAATTATCTGGATTTTATCTGGCACGGACTGCATTTTCCTAATTCACTGCCGGGCAGACAGGCATTTTTGTTCAGCTTTCTGATTCTGGTTTTGGGCTATAGGTGCCTTATGGGGCATGAGGGAATCAGTCTGGTACACATTGGAATTGCAACAGCCCTTATCGCAGCGTTTTTAATAGCAGGGGCAGTAATGACTGACAGTGAGGTTACGGATTTTTATTCTTTTCTGATAACTGGACTTTTTGTCCTTGCGTACAGCCTGCTTCTGGTTCTGCTTCAGATAACCGGAAAGGGAAACAGGAAATATCTGACTTCATTTATATGGTTTATGG
>CAVFAM010000279.1:0-7746 GCA_963620375.1 Bacteroidaceae bacterium | reverse complement strand
CCATGCCATCCATGGGTTGCTATATCCCATGTGCTTTAAAACCTTCTGATACATCATGGCTGTCCATACATACACTCCGATTACGGCGATAATTACAACAACTGCAAATCCGCCAAGTACCATAAATAACTGTCCCATAACTAAATCCTCTCTTTCGTATAATAAACATTTTGTGAAATTACGACAAAGGGAACGCTTGCCATAACTTCCTCATATAGCATACTATACATAGGGGACTGTGGCAAGAGGGTATTAGGAGAAAATTTTATCCGTTAACACTTTACAGCGTTTTAGTCACCTTTTATATATACTATTCTGCTTCATAAATTGTTGGTATTTTGGAGGTAATCCTACAAGTGGATTTTCATGCACTTCTACATTCAAATTATCAAAAAGCCATACTCTAAGTTTTTCATAATTATCAATATAGTCCTTATATAATGATATTTTATGTTTTATTCTATTCTTAACAGTAAAGAAAATAGCATCAGAACATATACTTCCAGCCCGATTTCTATACAACCGATAAGCTGGATAATATTCGCATTTTAAGATTTGTTCTATAGAATAGTTGACTTTTTTACCATAAAATAATTTAACAGAAAATCCATCATCATAAAATGTATATTTGTCAAACATTATATGACATGACTTTATGGCAAACGGAAATATTCCCCCTGCTGTAGAAATCATGCAAAAAATTACAAATGCAGCAGCTTTATAATCTTTATCAGCAATCAGCATAATAAGTGCAACAGCTACCATTATTTCCAAAAAAATAGCAAATACAGTTCCAATCATATAAGGTATAAAATGTTTTTTATACGCTTTATTTGGTTTTACCTCAAACATTTCTCATATACTCCCTCCTGAGTAAGCGCATACCCATTATTATCATATCTTCTCTGTCCGCATTATTTCTACCCCAGCAAAAATATAATAACTATCAAAAGCACCGCACCTATGGGCTTAAATATCTCCAGCACACTATTTTGCCTTATAAATATCTTGGGATGCTTATCCCAAATATATAAGGTCTCTTTCAGATGTTTTTCTGGCACATGCGCAAGCTTCACCTTATAGCTCTTGCTCTTGTATGAAAAAGTCGCCATTCCGTATGTAGTCAGGTCTAACATTCCATCAGAATCCATCTCACCACTCTTAATGGTTGTCTTATCAATATGTGCTGTTACCTTTTGCCTGCATACAAATCTCTTAAACAAGGGTATAACAAACCACAAAAGACCTATAACAGCGCTTAATATTATTTTTATTAAGGTCATAACTCCTCCTGTTTATAATTATATCATAATGCTTTTAACTGTTCTTCAAAATCAAGGATTTTTCCTTCGTACCAGATTATCCAAAAATATTTGCAACATCTTTTTATCATCTACTTTGTATAGCTTCTTATATACATATACAAGTATAAATTCAAAGAAACAATAGCCAGCATAAAATATATACACCCCAACAGGTGCATTTTCTGCAAACAGACTACCAGTCAACAGTAAACTCATAAACAACAAAATTATGCCTACAAAGAAAATCGAAAGTACCCCTAAAAAAATAATATACGTTATCTGATTTAGTGTCATACACCTTTCAAATAATAAATTGTTACCTTCTATATTTATTTTCCACTTAAGCCTTGAACGCTTAACATTTCCTGCACCTATATCTAAATATAAATAGCTTCTTTCCTTTTTACACGATACCATAAATCTGCCTGCTTCAGTATCAATTAAGGGTTCACTTTTAATCTGATTTATAACACGATTTTCTACATTCTCAAAAGTACACATATAATCATACTCCCTGTCATTTATATACCCATTATAAATTTCTTTATACCTTTTAGCAATGCATACAGAAAACCAGCCACTGGCAGCTTTTCTGCATACTAAGGCATAAAAATATGCCCTGCAGCGACATCATCACCACAGAGCATATCCAATCATATATTCACTTCCTACATCCCAGCATACTCTTCCTTAGTATAATACTGTGTAGACTTCAAATACTCAGGTATATCCTTCGACTCCCCATTTATACTGATATCCGCATATTTTCTGGCAAGCTCAAGTACATATGTATTCTGGTCTGTTGGCAGCTCGCCAATTACAGTTACGCGAATCTTAAGATTCTCACTCATATTTGGTATATCAAATAGTGACAGGAATCTCTTGCAGCGTCCCTTGAATGACAGCTCTGGCTTTAAATTGTCCAGATTAGTATTGTTAAATACAAACTGGATATCAAGCCATCCGTCCTTCATCTCAATGGATGACTCACAGAACTCCTTTACATACTCTCTGTTCTGGCTGGCTCTGGATATACGTGAGAACTCCTCCAGCTCATCGATTAATGTGAGATAATTTGAATCAGCTATGCTTGATATTTTGAGAGCATCACTGGTATGGTCTGTTATGCTGCTCAATATATCTGCCATAGCAAGCATCACCTCTGGCTTTGAGCCTTTGTTTGTATCCAGTGCATCGTTCTTGCCATAATAATTATAGCTTTGGAAGGCATTCAGGTTCTTCATAAGCAGAAAGGCACTCATGATACCATGCTGATAGTTTTCAAAATCATTCAAATAGGCGTTTTCTTTTGCATAGGTTTTCGCAAAATACATCTCAACCTCGGTATTTGAATCAATGTATCTGATTTCCTCATCAGTAAGGACATCCCCTATCTTTCCATCAAGCTTTTTCCCTAATGCTCCGTTTCTTTCGCTGACATTAAAGACTTTGTCGATACACTCATCGTATTGTTTTCTTTCTTCATCTGAACGTTTTTCATAATCAGTCATACTGACATTAACAGCAAAATCTCTGGAAATCAGGTCAATAAAATTATCTATAAAGCCCTGCTGGATATTGCCATACTCAAAGTCGAAATCATCAAAGCTGTTTACAGCAAAATAAGGCAGCACCTTTTTGATACTCTTATTTATCTTCTCGATTTTCTTTAAAGGATAACCTAAATCATGTGTAAGGGCTGCTACACATCTTGCAGCCTCCTTCATTTTGGCATTCTCTGCTATAAGCCTGGCTGTCTGCTTGAACTGGCGATTATTTGGGATAAGCTCATGAAGCATAGAGACAATCAGCTCCAGCTCCTGTGAATCATAAAACAGCGGCTCAAACTGTGGTTCTCTTGCCACATACTCTCCCAGAAAATACACCCATATACAGTGAAGTGTATGGTCTCTGTAGAAGGAATCTGATGCAAATATAAGCTCCTCAAACTCTACATAGGCATCAAAATAGGAAAATATTTTGTCATAACCTCTCTTATCCGGAGAAATATAAGACATGGATGCTTCAAAAAGTTTCTTCCACAAATCAACGGCAACGCCAATCTTTCCATTCATGGTATCAGCTTCCATAAGCTCCACAACAAGACGTCTGATGTCAGCCTTTAACGCATCCCTTCCCTGCAAAAATACAATACTGTTCTTGTCAATCTGCTCAACATAGTACTGCATTACAGTCTGTTCATTCAAAAAATTACTCATAACTCACTCCTGTTTCATAACATTATTCCCATTATTTATTTGAACGGAGCACTGCAATCAGCTCCTGCTTCAAATCATAAGCCTTGTCCTTCACATTGCTGGTAGCAGTTGAAGATACAAGCAGCCTTGACACAAGCTTAGATGCTATCTCGTACTTGCCAAGCACAACTGACATCTGGGCTAAGAGCAGATCCATTGTGTTCTGATCCATTCCACACATAGGGAAGCTCTCAGTAGCAACAGCCTTGGTCAGTCCCTCGTAAGCCTGCTCGTAGAAGTATCTCTCTTCCTTCTTTACCTTCTTCACCTCTTCCGAATCAGCCGCTGCGCCATTTTTTACAAGCTCCTCTGCCTGTCCTCTGCAAAGCCATGACATCTTAAGCAGTGTGTAGGCTTTCTCACTTGTCTTTCCCTTTTTGGCAACTGTGCAGAAGAGTGACAGCTTGTAGCGGACTAAGGCTCTCGCATATGAGTAGACTTCATTATCTGTCTCCTCTGCCGGCTGGAACTTAGCGCACACGCCCTCCTTTACCAGCTTAATCTGCAATGTAGACAAATGTCCAAAATATTTATTTGTTGCAGAATATCCGCAATAAGGGCATGACACAACTTCGTACTTCAATGGATCTATATACTTATACTTAGGACGTAAATCCTTATCTGCACCTATTCTTCTTACCTTTGAGGATTTCACAGTGCGTGATTTAAACTCCTTATCACATACCACGCAGGTATATGACTTATCAAAAAGGAAATCTGTTTCCTTTAACTCTTCCTGTTCTTTTTTCTGAACCTCTGCTCTTTTTACAGAGCTGCTTTCATTTTCATCTGCGAAAATATCTCCCATCTCAGAAGAATCGAAGCCAAATTTTTCCAAGCCCGACATAAAATCCATATTCGTCACCCTTATCTTATCTAATTATTTACCTTTATCAATCAGTTACATATTTACTGCGCATTTGCAGGAAGCTTAAATGAGCTCTTAAGTGAAACAATTCTGTTAAATACAGGCTGTCCCTCTTTTGAATCCTTTGAATCAGCACAGAAAAATCCATTACGGACAAACTGGAAGCTGTCATATGCCTTTGCCTCCATAAGTGCCGGCTCAAGCACACAGTCTTCAAGCACTGTGAGTGAATTAGGATTGAGGTTTAAGCTGCCATCCTCGTTATACACGCCTAACTCCTCGTTTACGATATTCTCGTACAGACGGACAGTTGCCTTCTTTCCATACTCTGCTGATACCCAGTGGATTGTTCCCTTAACCTTTCTGCCGTCCGGGCTGTTTCCACCCTTTGACTCTGGGTCATAGGTACAGTGGATTTCTACCACATTTCCCTTTTCATCCTTGACACAGCTGTTGCATTTTACAAAGTATGCGTTCATGAAACGTACCTCGTTGCCTGGGAACATACGGAAGTATTTCTTTGGAGGCTCCTCCATGAAATCCTCTCTCTCCACATAAAGCTCTCTTGTGAATGGCACTTTTCTCTTGCCAAGCTCAGGATTTTCCACGTTATTATCTACCTCAAGGTACTCAACCTGTCCCTCTGGATAGTTGTCGATGATAACCTTTACAGGGTCAAGAACTGCCATCATTCTAGGTCTCTTTGCCTTTAAGTCCTCTCTGATACAGTACTCAAGCATTGCATAGTCAACTGAGCTGTTTGCCTTTGAGATACCACATAAGTCAACAAACTTCTGGATTGACTCTGGTGTAAATCCACGACGGCGGAGGGCTGCTATTGATACAAGTCTTGGGTCATCCCAGCCATCCACAATGCCTTCCTCTACAAGTCTCTTGATGTATCTCTTTCCAGTAACAACATTTGTGAGATAAAGCTTTGCAAACTCTATCTGCTTTGGTGATTCCTCTGGTGTCTTCTTAAATCCACACTCGATTACAACCCAGTCATACAGTGGTCTGTGATCCTCAAACTCAAGAGTACAGATAGAATGTGTGATACCCTCGATTGCATCCTCGATTGGATGGGCAAAATCATACATTGGGTATACGCACCACTTGTCTCCTGTGTTGTGGTGGGTCATATGTGCCACACGGTAGAGAACCGGGTCTCTCATATTGATGTTTGAAGATGACATATCTATTCTGGCACGAAGCACCTTTGTACCATCCTCAAATTTACCATTCTTCATATCCTCGAAAAGCTGTAAGTTTTCCTCTACACTTCTCTTTGAATATGGGTCTTCCTTACCTGGCTCAGTCAGTGTACCACGGTAGTCTCTTATCTCCTCTGCTGATAAGTCAGACACATAAGCCTTTCCTTTTTTAATAAGGTCTACTGCACACTCGTACATTTTATCAAAATAGTTTGAAGCATAGAAAAGTCTGTCCTCCCAGTCTGCTCCAAGCCACTTTACATCTGCCTGAATTGACTCAACGAACTCAAGTCTTTCCTTTGTAGGATTAGTATCATCAAAACGGAAGTTGAACTGTCCGCCGTATTTCTTTGCCAATCCATAGTTTAAAAGAATGGACTTAGCATGTCCGATATGAAGATATCCGTTTGGTTCTGGTGGAAATCTTGTCTTAACTGTCTTGCAATGTCCCTCAGCTAAATCCTTTTCTATAATCTGTTCAATAAAATTTTTGGAAACCACTGTTTCGTTTTCCATAGCCAATTCCTCCGGTATGTTTGGTTTATTTCGTTTTTTCATTTTTTAGCATAAACATAGGGCTGTAAGTCTACAGCCCCACAGTGATTTTAATTATAAAATCACTAAAAAACTTTGTCAACCTCGATAATGCTCATGAGTGAATAAATGCTCCGAGCAATACTCCCTGTTTCCTACACATTTTGAGCAGTATCTGAAAGAAAGCTCAGGGTTTGAGACCTCTGTCCTGCCACAGATACAGCATTTGTGATGTGTAATGCCGCTGCCCGGTCTAGGCTCTGAAAACTGCGCCTTATACCTCTGTTGTCTGGCTTTCTGCTTGACATTCTGCTTAAATGACAGCCTGTGCTTGCAGGAATAAATAAATATTCCAAGATTAATAAGTGCAATCACAATCGGTGCGCTGTATGATATTCCCACAACCACACCAAAGCTGAAAAATCTGTATATATCCATTGCAAACATTACAAAATAGATTATCACTAACCACTTCATTTTTATAGGAAGGACAAAATACAGTCTCACCTCTGCATTCGGCATCAGAAGTCCCAGCATCAGATACATTGCTATAAGCAGATAGTAAATAGACAGACTGATTGGAACCTTTGTCACCAGGTAGATAATCATTCCAAGTATGTCATTTAAGATTACACCGCCGAAAAAGTATACATTCATCCTGAATGCTCCCAGATAGTTTTCAAGGCTGGTGCCCAGCATCCACAGACAGAATATAAACAGAAGGCTCCAGATTGAAATAGCCCCTGTCGGCATGAGTATCCATGTGAAAAGTCTCCATATCTGACCATGCAGGATGGCTGATGGTGAAAATTGCAGATAGTAAAGGGCTACATTTCCACTGCCGTAGTAAATGATAGTTCCCAGTATATTGGCAATAATGAAAAATCTCGTGATGTTTGGTATTGCCTTGTGTCCAATTTTTTGTTCTAGTTTGTTAAGCCAGTTCATAAGTATAGGTAGACAAGCAATGACAGGCTGTCTACATCCTCCAGATAATATTTATGGTATAAACCATGGGAACATTATAGATTTGCCCGGAGGGCTTTGTCAATCAATGCACTAATTCTTCACAAATTGTTTATAATTATATAGATTGAAATTTGTCGAAGCCTGTCGTATAATTAACAATGTTTGCTCACAAGCATTATAAATAAGAAGAAATAATACTTTTACATATAAATTTGTAGTTAATCGGAGGTAACACATGAAAAATAACAGCTTACACAAGTTAGGAATTGATATAGGTTCAACAACTGTAAAGATTGCAGTTCTTGACTCTGAGGATAACCTGCTATTTTCTGACTACGAGCGTCATTTTGCAAACATCCAGGAGACTTTAGCAAACCTTATCAACAAAGCAGTTGCTCAAATTGGTGACAAGGAGGTGGCTCCTGTAATCACAGGTTCTGGCGGACTGACCCTTGCAAAGCACCTTGAGGTTCCATTTGTACAGGAGGTTATTGCGGTATCTACTGCCCTCCAGCACTATGCACCCCAGACAGATGTAGCCATCGAGCTTGGTGGTGAGGATGCCAAAATCATCTACTTTGAGGGTGGCAACGTAGAAC
>CAVFAM010000278.1:0-5113 GCA_963620375.1 Bacteroidaceae bacterium | reverse complement strand
GCCATACGCGTCTATGATACCTATGACCTGCCTTGCTTCTATATTAATTATGGTAGCCTATAACATGAGTGGCTGGCGTGCCTTCGGTCATATGATAAAGACCGCTCCAAAGAGCGATATCGCCGTGCTTATTGTGACATTTGTCCTCACAGTATTTTTTGACCTCGTAGTAGCTATCGAGGTGGGCATGGTTCTTGCAGCCTTCCTCTTCATGAAGAGAATGTCTGACGTGGCAGAGGTTAAGGCATGGGTATACAAGGAGGATTTGGACGAAAACGAAATATCAGAGCATACAGATTTAAAAAATGTACCTGCCAATGCCATGGTATATGAGATTTCAGGACCTCTTTTCTTCGGTGCCACAAGCTCCTTCCTCGACCTGCTCAGTGAAGAGAAGCGCAAAAACGTGCTTATTCTTCGTATGAGAAATGTGCCTGCCATGGACGTATCCGGCGAGGAAGTCTTAGAGGAAGCATACGCAGCCTGCCAGAAGAGAGGCATCACTTTACTCCTCTCCCATGTCAACGAGCAACCTATGCATGTACTTGACAAATCTGGATTTGCTGATAAAATCGGCAAAGAGAATATATGCGAGAATATTGATGCAGCACTTGCAAGAGCAGAAGAACTCGCATAATAGAAGCTGCAAATGTATAAATGATAAATTTTGAAGGCAAAAACAATGGAAAAAGAACGTGATTACTATTTTGATAATTTAAAAGCAGTACTTATCTTTTTAGTCGTACTCGGGCATTTTCTGCTGCCTATTCATGATGACAATTTCTTAGTCACCCTGAAGCGGTTAATATATGTATTTCATATGCCGCTTTTTATATTTGTCTCTGGATATTTTTCAAAGAGCATTTATAAAAACGGCAGGTATAATTTTGAGAAAATCCTGTATTTTCTCAAGGCTTACATAATATTTGTGATAGCTATACAGATTGTATATGCACTGTTTGACTATCGTAAGTTTTCTGATATAAATTTCTTTAAGCAGAGTGGCGCCCCATGGTATATGTTTGCCATGATGGCATGGTATCTGCTCATTCCTGTAGCCAAAAAGGTCAAGCCCGCCCTTGTATTTGGGGTGAGCATACCTCTTGCCCTTATTGTCGGATATTTCGATGCAGTCGGAGATGTGCTCTGTCTGTCGAGAATACTGGTATTTGGTCCATTTTTCTTTCTGGGATTTTTTATGGACAAGGCTTCTCTGGCTAAGGTTATGAACAAGAAATACCGCCTGCCTGTAGTCACTCTTGCAGTGGTTCTCAGTGCCTTTTTCCTGAAATTTGGCACCAGAATAAAGGACGAGATGGAAATGGTCTACCAGAACATACCATATTCGGATTTAGACCATTACTGGGCAGGGCCTTTTGTCAGATTGTTTTTCATGGCAGCCGCATTTATTATGTCATGGGCTATAATGTTTTTTATCCCAAGGGGAAAGACACAGATTTCCATAATCGGTCAACGGACCATGCCTGTATATATGCTTCACAGACTCATTCGTGACATCTTAAAATTCTGCGGTCTGTACGATTATCTGGACGAGGTGAGTGCCTTTACCCTGCCGCTTTTGATATGTCTCGCAATCTGCTTTACATATATATGCGCACAGGATGCCCCAAACAGATTTGTAAATGAAGTATTAAGGCTTAAGCTTACACCACGTATTTCAAAGCTGCACAAATAGCTTTGTGACACAGGAGGATTTATAAAATGAACATAATCTTGATTGGTAATATAGTTGCCCTGGCAGGTGCCGCTGTGATGGTTGCAACTGGTTTTATAAAAAACAGGCGGAACGTACTGATTGCCCAGTGTGGGCAGTTCGCCATTATGGGAGCCAGCAATCTCATTCTGGGCGGCATCACGGGTATGATTTCTAATGTGGTGAGTATTCTTCGTAATATAATCTGCCTCAAAAGGGAATTTACTGTACCCCTCAAAATTTTCTTTATTGCAATCCAGCTTATACTGTCTGCCCGTGTAAATACCATGGGTCTTATTGGCTGGTTTCCAATTATCGCCGCCTGTGTCTTTACCTGGTTTCTTGACACCAAAAGCGATTTGTTTCTTAAGTTTATCATCATCGTAACCATGCTTCCATGGTGCATATACGATTTCGTGCTTTACAATTATGTATCCTTTGCATTTGATGTATTCACAATCATATCAAATACAGTGGGAGTTATCATGCTCCTTCGTGACAGAAAGAGTGCAAAAAAAGAAGGCAATTAAGCCTTCTTTAACATCTCCACTATCTTTTCCTTTGCCACGGGTCTTGAATAATGATAGCCCTGGAACCATGTAGCTCCATAATCACGGAGGTACTTCTCAAGCCCCTCATCCTCTACACCCTCGAGACAGGTTGCCATTCCAGCCTGCTGGGCAAAGCTTATCATATTCTTTACCAGAGCCTGCTGCTTAGGATTATCCTCAATCCCCTTGATAAAACTCATATCTATCTTAATCTCATTCATCGGCACATTTAAGACAATGCTTGATGATGCTGCGCCTGTTCCATAATCATCCATGGCAAGCCTTATGCCAGTATCTCTCATAAACTGCATCTCTTCACTCAGCAGGTTGATTGGAAGATTTCTACATCTCTCTGTAAGCTCAAGGCACAGGTGGCTGGCAGGATAACCTGTCTCACCTAACAGAGCCAGAACTACATACCTGAATTCCTCTCTCTCAAGCTGCTTGGCAGATACATTTACATTTATAAAAAAGTCAGGATTTATGGCTATAAATTCCTTTGCCGCAGTAAGTGCCTCTTTTAAGACAAAGTTGCCCAGGTCATACATTACAGGGTTATCCTCAAGCCACTCGATAAACACTGCCGGCGGGACATTGCCGTATGGCTCCTTTTTCCACCTGACAAGTGCCTCCGCTCCCATTATAGTGCCGTCCTCTGCCCTTACAATAGGCTGGTACTCCACATAAAAGCCATCGCAGTCATTATTGATGGACTGGTATAATATTTTCATAAGCTCAAGGTCTGGTGTACTATCCAGCTGCACAACCTCATTAAAAAATACTATGCCGGATGCATGTCTGCTTCTGGCCAGGTCAAGTGCATAGCCTACCTTGCTGTGGACAGACTCGCTGGTGCCGTTGTAATTACTAAACCACATGCCGCCAAAATGTGCCTTAAGAGCAAACTGGCGCCCATCCAGCACAATATCATTTTCCAGCACCTTTTTCACTCTCTCCACAAAGCCCTCTGACTCAGCTCTTCCATAGCCCTTGAGCAGAAACGCAAACCTGCTGCCCTCTACCCTGTATACAGACTTGTTTTCATCCATCATATATATGAATCTGGTTGCCAGCTCCCTCAGTATACGGTTCCTGCAATCAAAGCCATACAGTATGCTTAAATCATTGAGATGTTCAATCTTAACCTCTATGACTGTGGCTTTTCCTCTGGCTTCTATCAGCTCATCCACGTCAATTCCAAGCCTTATGCCCTTGAAGAGGTCTGTCTGTGGGTCAATCTCGGATTCCATGTTGTCATTTCTCAGCACAAATACAAGATACTTATTGGCAGACTCATCCTTTACCACATCTGTAAGCACCGTGTACATAAATGACTGACCATCGTTTCCCATCCTGACACTGAATGCTTCTCCTATGTTTTCACCATTCAGACGTGCATTTACCCCATCTGTAAACTCCTGCCTGTCATATGGGTGAACCATTTCCACCATTTTATCAAACAGCTTGTCCTCTGACTGGTTTTCCGCAGCCTCTCCCAGAAAGCCTCTGACCGCCTCTGACATCCATGTGTTTCCTGTCTCAATGTCTGTAATCATAAACATCATGTTGCCAGTCAGTCCCTCTATGCTGTTTATTACTTTTTCTACAAAATCATCCTTTATAAAACTCTCCATCCTTATCTCTCCAGCCAATTCTTCACATCTTTAAAATCTATCTCGCCTGATTCTACCCATTCATGCGCCTTATCCCCGCAGAACTTAACCCAGGCTTCCTCGTCTGCATCAGGGCATTCCCGGAATTTGAATATAGACATGCTGAAAAACGCATTGTCCTTGTCCTTAACAGCTGTGTAAAAATGCGCTGTCTCACCAAATTCCTCGTCCGTCTCAAACTCTATGACTACTGTAAGGGTATTGGTGCGCCCCTTGTGGTCTGTGTATTCTTCAAATTCGAGTTCTAATTCCTGTTCGTTCATGTATGCTCCCCTTCTTTTATTCCTTGTTTATTATTCATTACCCGAATAGTCCCTTGTGTAACTCAATAGTCCTGCCTACGCTTCCGCCATACAGAAAATAATAGTCTATCTGGTCTGTAACATCAGTATACACATATTGTCCATACATTGAAACATTGCAAAGCATTGCTGTCTTTTCTGCTGCCACTGCTATGCCATAGCCCTTGTCGGATAAAACAAGCGGCATCCGCATAGGCTTTCCGCCAAAGGATATGTATCTGGCTTTTAGGCTCAAATCCATCAAATCCGTCGCCAATATTCCCTTGGATTTTATCTTTTCCTTTTTGGCAAAATCAAAGAAGCTCCATGACTCTCCGTTTTCCACAAGCCTTGGCTCCTTTTTGTTTTCTGTGAGTAATAAGGTCTTGTCTGGCTTTAAGAACTGGATAGCCCCGTCTGCCTTTTCAATTCTAAGCAAAAGCTTATCCGTTGTTATCTCTATTGCAGATTTTGATTCCTTTGCAGTCCACTTTATCTCAGTGACAGTCTTTGGTGTCCAGTAATTGTCATGGATTTTTGTAAGCTGTCCCTTTACAAAGCTGACTCTCACGCAGTCTGCTGTGATTGGGGTTAGTCTGAGCAAACCGTAGCTGCTGGCTATATCTATGTATTTTTTGGTCTTCTTCACCCACTTTACAGCGGTATTTACCCGGGAATGTCCCTTTGGCTTCAGTACATTGTTGTCTGGTATGCTGCCATAGAGGTAAGGTGAATTATTTATCGGTCGTGTGTCTGTGGCACTTGTCTTTCGCACTGGGGTTGGTCTGGTCTGGGACTTCATGCTGGCGACAGACTTATCTGCCTCACCTTCCACAGTCACTTGCTGTATATTCGTATTTACAGCCTGTTGTGGCTTCTTTGGGCTTGACTGCG
>CAVFAM010000277.1:3096-10043 GCA_963620375.1 Bacteroidaceae bacterium | reverse complement strand
GAAACACCCTCTGCGTTTGCACCGAAGCAACGGAAAATACCTGTTAAAAGACCACAGCAGATACCAAAGATGATTTTTCCCTTAGGAGTAATAGGTGATGTAACATAGTCTGTTGCCATGAAGAAAGCTCCAAGCATAAGACCACCACCACATAACTGTGCTACCACATAGCTGAAATCGAATCTGCTTGCTCCAAATAAGAACATAAATACAGCAAATGTGATAATGTATGCTCCAGGAATCTTTAAGTCAATAACACCTAATAAAATAAGGATAATTGCACCAATAAGGATGGCGATAACTGATGTCTCACCGATTGTTCCAGCAGTATTTCCTATTAACATATCCCTGACATTTACAGCTGAGACACCGCTCTCTCTGATAAGAGCAAGTGGAGTCGCACCAGAGTATACGTCTACGCCATTCTTTGTAACGTTAAAGTTTGTCATATCAGCGGCAAATGCAATAAGTAAGAAGCATCTGGCACCAAGCGCTGGGTTCATGAAGTTCTGTCCCAGACCACCGAAGATACACTTAACGATTGCAATTGCGAAAACACCACCAATGACAGCTTCCCACCAAGGAAGCGAAACTGGAAGGTTTAATGCAAGTAATAAACCTGTTACTACTGCACTTAAATCTCCGACTGTATTCTTTTTATGTACAATCTTGTCAAATACCCATTCTGTTGCCACACAAGTAGCAATTGTAATAAGAATAAGCAATAAAGCTTTTAAACCAAAGTTGTAAATACCAAAGAGACTTGTTGGAAGTAAAGCTATGATAACAGACAGCATTATTCTACTTGTGGAATCTTTGGCACGTACATGTGGTGATGAAGATACATGATATAAATCACTCACAATAATCCACCTCTTTCTTTTTATTTGCTAGCCTGTTTTCTCTTCTCTGCCAAAACAAGCTTCTTCATAGTTTTAATTGGCTGAGCCACCTGTCTTCTTGATGGACAAGCGAATGTACATGAACCACACTCTATGCACTCAAGACCATTCCACTCTTCAAATTCCTTCATAAGTCCGTTGTTAGCAAACTTTGCAAGTCTGCTTGGAATAAGCTGCTCAGGACATGCCTCTACACAGCGTCCGCAGTTGATACAAGCCAGAGGCTCATACATAGCAACCTCATCCTTTGCAAGACAAAGAATAGATGAAGATGTCTTTGTAGTTGGAATATCAAGGCTGAACATAGCAAATCCCATCATAGGACCACCAGAAATAATCTTTTCAGGCTGTACCTTAAATCCGCCAGCAGCATCGATAAGCTCTTGATATGGAGTACCTATGCTGTAAAGGAAGTTAGAAGGATTTGCAACTGCATCACCAGTAACTGTTGATACACGCTTCATAACAGGGAGACCATTCTTAACCGCATTGTATACAGCAATAATTGTCTCTACATTATCAACTATGCAGCCAGCATCTGCCGGGAGCATCTTGGAGTTGATGTCACGTCCTGTTGTTGCATGGATAAGCTGACGCTCACCACCCTGAGGATACTTAGTGAGTAACTCACATACCTCAATTCTTGGCTCATCCTTTGTGAGCTCCTTTAATTTTGCAATTGCCTCTGGCTTGTTGTTCTCGATTCCGAGAATACCCTTTGCATTGTCAAACAACTGCAAAATAATGTTCATACCAGCGATTAATTCCTCTGGATTTTCAAGCATTCTACGGTAGTCAGCTGTAAGATATGGCTCGCACTCTGCACAGTTTGCAATAACGTACTCAATCTTATCTGGCTCCTTTGGAGAAAGCTTAACGTGAGTTGGGAAACCTGCACCACCCATTCCGACAACGCCGGCTTCCTTTACCTTGTTGATAATCTGTTCCTTTGTGAGAGTTTTGACATCATCAACAACGTCATATTCTACCTCTTTAAATTCACCATCGCTCTCGATGATAATACTGTTTACCATATCTCCAACAGCTACACGGCGCTTTTCAATTGCCTTAACTGTACCTGATACAGATGAATAAATAGGAGAAGAAACGAAGCCGCCTGCTTCAGCAATCTTCTGTCCTTTCAATACTGTATCACCAACAGCTACAATTGGAGTTGCCGGTGCGCCAATATGCTGAGATACTGGATAAACTAGTTCACCCTTGGGTAAAACTTCTTTAATAGGTGCATTTTCAGCAAGTTCCTTGCCTTCGTATGGATGCACGCCACCAACAAATGATTTTAAACCCATTTTCGTGTCCCTCTTTCTGTGTATTTTACTGAAATAGACATACTGTTTCAGTATTTATGTATGAATTATACCACTTAATTAGTCTATAATATTGTACTTTTTTAAGAACCTTATGTTATAATATTAACAACCTGTCGAAAGCACATGATTTTGAGGGATTAGCGGTATGAAAACAATTCACAAGGAAGAATTATATGTAAAAAATGATAAGCTGATTGATAAAATATATGACGAGGAATCAATCTTTTTCGATATAGAGACCACAGGCTTCTCTCCCACCAGCGCAAGCGTCTACCTGATAGGCTGTGCCAGGAGAAAGGGCAAGCATATCTGCATAGACCAGTTTTTTGCTGAGAGTCCAAAGGAGGAAAAGGTAATCATATCTGCCTTTGTGGAGCTGCTCAAGCAGTACAAAACCATTATATCCTTTAATGGTGTAGGATTTGATATTCCTTTCTTAAAAGCCAAATGCAATTTATATGATATTGCGGAGAATTTTTCAGGCTACAACTATCTCGACATCTTTAAGTCAGTGTCACAGATTAAATTTTTGCTCAATCTGGAAAACTACAAGCAGAAAACTGTAGAAAAATTTCTGGGAATAGACCGGGCAGATAAATACAATGGCGGCGAGTTAATCAATGTGTATTACGAATTTGTAAAAAGCAAGGGCGAGGAAGCCCTTGAGCTTTTGATGCTCCACAATTATGAGGATATCCTTGGAATGACCAATCTCCTGCCGATTTTATCATATGTTGAGTTTTTTAATGGGCAGTATTCAATTACAGAGTCCAAAGTTAAGCCATATAAGACAATTGATGGTGAGGAAAGGTATGAGTTTATCATAAGCTTAAAAAATGATTACCTTATTCCAAAGCGGCTATCCAAAAAGACAGATTCCTTTTATCTGATATTAAACAAGGAGACTGCCTCTATCCGGGTGCCGATATACTCAGGCGAACTAAAGTATTTCTTTGAAAATTACAAGGACTACTACTATCTGCCGGAGGAGGACAGAGCCATACATAAAAGTGTGGCTGGGTTTGTGGATAAGGATTTCAGGGAGAAATGTCATGCAAATAACTGCTATACCAGGAAGCAGGGGGATTTTCTTATTCAGTACTATGATATAATGAATCCTGAGTTTAAGGCAGATTATAAAGACAAATTTTCGTATTTTGAACTGACAGATGATTTCTGTGAGTCGGATGTGATGCTCAGAAGATACGTCGAGCATATACTTAAAGTTTTAGCCAGTGGGAAGTGATTTCCCCTGGCTATTTTTAGGCTCTGTTTCCCCACATTTCCCTAGTCATTATATTTACATGCTCAGTCCTTATCTCATTAAGTAGTGAAACCTTCACATTTTCTCTTATCCCATAAGGTGTAAAGCCAAGCTTCTCCTGCACCCTCTTAGACTTTGCATTACCATCATAATAACCACACCAGATAGTCCTCATGCCAAGCTCTGTAAAGCCTCTCTTTATCAGAGCAGCCGCAGCCTCCGGCATATAGCCCTTACCCCAGAAAGCTTTTCCCAGCCAGTAACCAAGCTCACACTCATCATCACGATTAGTCATGCCGGTATTTCCATTTAATTTTAATTCAATCGAACCAATCGCAATATTGTTATCTTTTTCACAAATCGCATAGCATTCCGGATAAGACAGAACATTTTTGATTACATCCCTGCTCCCCTCGACATTTTTATGGCATGGCCAGCCTGCTATAGGGCCAACATTCGGATCTTTTGCATATTCAAATAGACTCTCTGCATCTGTATCTTCCCATTTTCTTAATATCAAACGTTCTGTTTCTATCACAGCCATAAACATTCTCCTTATCTTTAGCCAACTTCTACCACTTGTGGGCTTTCGTATATACTTTGGTTAACATAAAATCTATTACCTGCAGCTTTTATTGCATACTTTGGTTAACATAAAACCTACCACTGGCAGCTTTAATTATATGCTCTGGCATACAGAAAACAAAGGCAGCCCATAAGGACTGCCCATAAATCAAGGCTTCTCAAAATAGAAGCTGCTCATTCGATTAAATCCCAATTCCTTGTAGTTGCTAATCTGCTCTGTGCTTCCTATGAAGAGCACACCCTTTGACTTAAGAGAATCATAGAAATTCTTATAAATCATATCCTTTGCCTCGTCTGTGAAGTAGATAACTACATTTCTGCAAAGAATCAGGTCATAGTCCTTTGGATATACATCCTTTAAGAGATTATGCTCCTTGAAGGTAACACATTTCTTGATGTCATCAGATATCTGGTAGGAATTACCAATCTGTGTAAAATACTTTTTCTTTAAGTCCGCTGGCACTCCTGCGATACTCTTCTCAGAATAAAGACCAACCTTGGCATGCTCGATAACCTGCTTATCAATATCTGTTGCCAGGATTTTGATGTCAGACAGTGGAACATGCTTTGAAAATGCCATTGCAAGCGAATATGGCTCATCTCCTGTAGAGCAGGCAGCACTCCAAATCTTAATAGGCTTTCTCTGCTCCTTTATAAGCTTTGGAATTACCTGCTGATCCATAAGTCTCCACTGGTCTGGATTTCTGTAAAACTCTGACACGTTGATGGTCAGGAAGTTTACGAACTGCTCGAACTTTTCCTTATCAGATTTAATCATCTGGATGTATTCCTCGTATGACTTGGCACCATTTTTATTTGCCAGTGTGTCAATACGTCTTCTCATCTGCTTTTCTTTGTAATAGTTCAAATCAATCTTTGTGAGTCTTAATACATTTACCTTAAACTCTTCATATTTATCAAACATATGTCCCCTCCTACAGCTAATTAGTAAATTAGTCCTATATGTATAGATGAAAAAATAGGAAGCCGCCTATATAGACAGCTCCCTTAAATTTTATTCCTCTGAAGCTACTTCTTCAGTTGTCTCTTCCTCTTCAGGAGCAAGTAAAGCCTTAACACTTAAGCTAATCTTCTTCTCTGCCTCATTGAAGTCAACAATCTTTGCTTCAACTTCCTGACCAATCTTTAATGCGTCAGCTGGCTTCTCTACATGATCCTTTGAAATCTGTGATACATGAAGTAATGCGTCTACTCCAGGAGCAAGCTCAATGAAAGCACCAAAATCTGTCATACGAGCTACAGTTCCCTTTACAACGTTTCCAACTGCATACTTCTCAGCAGCACCATTCCATGGATTCTCATCATCAAACTTCATGCTGAGTGCAATCTTTGTATCGTTGATGCTCTTGATGAATACTCTGACTTTCTGTCCAACTGTGAAGACTTTCTTAGGATTCTCAACTCTTCCCCAAGACATCTCAGAGATATGAAGTAATCCGTCTACTCCGCCAAGGTCTACGAAAGCACCGAAATCTGTAACGTTCTTGATTGTTCCCTCAATTACGTCTCCCTCAGAAATCTTTCCTAAGAGCTCTTTCTGCTGCTCAGCCTTCTGAGCTACTAATAATGTCTTTCTGTTTCCGATAATTCTTCTCTTCTTTGGATCAAACTCAGTAATAACAAACTCAATTTCCTGATCCTTGAACTTGTTCAAATCCTTCTCAAAAGTATCTGATACAAGACTTGCTGGGATAAATACTCTTGTCTCGTCAACATTGACACAAACACCACCAGCTAACACCTGTGTAACCTTTGCCTTTAAAACCTCATTGTTTTCAAAAGCTTCCTCTAATCTCTTGCTGCCTTTTTCTGCAGCGAGACGCTTATATGAAAGGAGAACCTGTCCCTCACCGTCATTTACTTTTACAACCTTAGCCTCCATTGTATCGCCAACTTTTACTACAGTTGTAAGGTCTACGTTTGGTTCGTTAGTGTATTCGTTACGTGAAATGATTCCATCAGACTTGTATCCGATATTAAGGATAATCTCGTCAGGTTTAACATCAATAACGGTACCTTCAACCACTTCTCCATTTCTTATTGTTTTTTCATACGCGTCAAGCATTTGTTCAAAGCTCATTTCTGACATTCTTTGAAACCTCCTCAATAATATTGTTTGGGGTGGAAGCCCCTGCGGTAATACCTACGTTATTGATGGATTTTAATTTGTTGTAATCCATGCCTTTACTCGTTTGTATATAGTAAGTATTTTCACATTCTTTTTTACATATTTCAAATAGCTTCTGTGTATTGGAACTGTTTTTATCGCCTATGACAATCATGGCCTGGGAATTCCTTGAAATCTCCCTCGCTTCTGTCTGACGTTCCTCAGTTGCATTACAGATTGTATTTAAAACACATATATCATAACCTTTTTTCATTATAATTTCAACTAATTCTTGAAATTTATTGTAGTTAAATGTCGTTTGACTGACAATACATACTTTTTTATCCGATTTTAAGGAAAAATTTTGGGCATCCTCTGCACTGTTAATTATAGTAACAGCATCTCCTATTACCCAGCCTCTTATTCCCTCTACCTCCGGATGGTCGGGATTACCAATTATAATTATATGGCTGCCCTCACTGCTATGCTTCTCCACAAGCCTGTGAATCTTAAGCACAAATGGACAGGTGGCATCCATTATTTTAAATCCACCATTTTGGAGGGTTTCATGCTCGTATCTGCTTATGCCGTGGGAACGTATAATGACAGTTCCCTTTGGAATGGTTTCAAACTCATCCAGAGCCTTAATCACTCTGACACCTTTTTCTTCCATATCCTTTACCACTTCATCATTATGAATAATCGGACCATAGGTATAGATTGGCAGATTTTCATTT
>CAVFAM010000277.1:0-3086 GCA_963620375.1 Bacteroidaceae bacterium | reverse complement strand
GTTACATTCATATGCTATGCCTCTTTGATAATCTCTTTCATCTTTTCTACCACACCGTCAATGTCAAGGTCTGACGAATCCAGAAGGACAGCATCCTCTGCCTGCTTAAGCGGCGATGTCTCACGGTGCATGTCACGGTAGTCCCTGTCAATGATGTCCTGCTCTATGGCAGCTAAATCACATTTCTCACCCTTTGCAGTCAGCTCGTCATAGCGTCTTTTAGCCCTGACCTTTGAGCTTGCTGTGAGATATATCTTCACATTGGCATCTGGCAGGACAACTGTGCCTATGTCCCTGCCGTCCATTATGACGCTCTGCTTTGCCGCAAGCTGTCTCTGGAGCTCTACAAGCTTGGTTCTCACAACCGGATAGACGCTTGTAGCAGATGCCATATTTCCGACCTCTTCATTTCTGATTACGCCATTTACATTCTCACCATTTAAGATAACCTGCTGGGCACCATCCTTGTATTCGATTGTGACATTTACATCCGGGCAGGCTGCTGAAATGGCAGCTTCATCATCCGCAGCTATATTATTCTGCAAAAAATAATATGCCATGGCACGGTACATTGCCCCTGTATCTACATATACATATCCCAAATCTGCCGCAAGCTTTTTGGCTATTGTGCTTTTTCCAGCTCCTGCCGGTCCGTCGATTGCTATGTTATAAATCATATTTTCCTCCTATACGCAGCTAAGCCCAGCCAGATATCCTGTGGACCACGCTATCTGTAAATTATATCCACCTGTCATCGCATCCAGGTCAAGAACCTCTCCTGCAAAAAACAGATTGTTTACAAGCTTTGATTCCATGGTAGATGGGTTAATATCCTTGACATTTATGCCGCCCTTGGTAATAATCGCCTCATTCCATCCCCTTAGACCATTGATTGTCATTGTAAGATTTTTGAGCAGATGAACAAAATGGTTTCTTTCCCCTTTTGAGATTTCATTCACCTTCTTATCAGGGTCTATGCCCGATAAATCAATAATAATTGGTATTAGCTTTGATGGCAACAGCTTTGATACAGAATTTCTAAACTGTTTATTTTTGTTCTCATCAAAATCCCTGAGTATCCTCTTGTCAAGCTGGTCTTCTGTCATAGCCGGCTTTAAGTCAATTACAAGTTTTAGAGGCTTTGTAAACTCACCAGCCCTGATATTACCACTGGCAGACAAAATCATAGGTCCGCTGACACCAAAATGAGTAAAAAGCATTTCTCCAAAATCACTATAGAGCTTTCTCTTATCATCATATATTGTGATTGCCGAATTCTTAAGGGATAAGCCCTGCAGGTCTTTTACCCATTCTTCTCTTATATTAAATGGTACAAGTGATGGTGTGCAGTCCACTATTCTATGTCCTGCCTCCTTTGCAAACTCATATCCATCCCCTGTCGAGCCAGTTGAAGGATATGACAGCCCTCCTGTACAGACGATAACATTGTCAGCAGGAATTTCTTTACCGTTTACAATTACCCCACATGCCTTATTTTCTTTTATCACAAGGCTCTGCACTGTGGTATTAAGCCTGACCTCCACGCCATCATTCTTCAGGACTCTTGCCATAGTAGATATGACATCTGAGGAATGGTCAGATACAGGAAAAACCCTGTTTCCCCTCTCGGTCTTTGTAGCCATGCCATTCATTTCAAACAGGTCAATAACCTGGTTATTATCAAAGGTATAAAAGGCACTGTACAAAAACTTTCTGTTGCTCATCACATTTGCAAACAATACTTCCATATCGCTGGCATTTGTGAGGTTGCAGCGGCCTTTTCCGGTTATATATATTTTCTTCCCAAGCTTCTCGTTTTTCTCAAGCAGGGTCACCTGATGACCACACATGGCTGCGGCATGCCCCGCCATCATTCCTGCGGCTCCACCGCCAACGACTATCACTTTACTCATTTATCAATCCTCTAATTTAGCGTAATGAACCTTTATCGAATCATCAATATAGTTTATCTCGTCATTCTCGTATACCTGATATGCCTCCCAGATATCCTCAAGCTCTGTGAGGGTTTTTGCCACCTGCTTCTGTTTTTTCATGCAGAGGGCAACTATAAGGGCATTTATGACAGACAAGGGTGCCACAAGTGAATCCACAATAGACGCCATATCACTGTCTGCAATCAGATTACAAGACGAATATAGGTTCATAGGCGAATGTATACTGTCTGTGATTGTGATAACCTTGGCATTTCTGTTATTTGCAAATTCCAGAGCCTTTAAGGTACGCATGGAATATCTCGGAAAGCTGATTCCAACTATCACATCATTTTTATCTATTCTCACCATCTGCTCAAATAATTCACTTGAGCTGTTTGTTGTGAGCAGATGGACATTATCAAACATAAGATTCAGGTAAAAAGCCAGAAAGCTTGCAAGTGGCGCACAGCTTCGTATGCCCACTATATAGATGTTCTTGGCTTCTATAATTGTCTTTACTGCCATTTCAAAGGCTGCATGGTCTATTTTAGACAGGGTTGTCTTTATCTTGTCAGCATCTGACTGGAGCACTGTGTTTAAAATTTCCGACTGGGAAATCCTGCCGTAGGTTACTTCCATCCTCTGCACACTGTTTAATTTATTCCTGACCAGCTCCTCCAGAGCATTCTGAAACTCCGGATAGCCCTTGTAACCCAAGGATGTTGCAAATCTGACAACAGTGGACTCACTGACACCCACGGTCTCCCCCATCTTGGCAGCGGTCAAAAATACAGCCTTGTCATAATTATCTGTAATATATGTGGCAAGCAGCTTCTGCCCCTTGCTCATGGAGCTGTATTTGTTGTTTATTCTATTTAAAAGTTCATTGGTATTCGCCATTATATTCTTCTCCAAATTAATTATTTCTGCAATCTATTTTCTGCAAGTGCATTTCCAGTAAAAATCCTATAAATACAGGGAAGAGGTTAAACCAGATTGCCTGCACTGAATAGTTTAAAACACATATATAGGCAAACGCAGCTCCCAAGTGAAAGCCTATAAGGCTGCCAAGGAAAAACTTAGCCTTGTGCAGATGTCTCTTGTCCCCATTACAGATATACTCACCTATAGCCAGAGACACCTGTCTTAGGT
>CAVFAM010000276.1:0-2093 GCA_963620375.1 Bacteroidaceae bacterium | reverse complement strand
ATTGTAGCTGCCCTGGTCAAGTCCCATAATCTGACCGCAGGCTGTGTCAAGTGTTATATTTTCTGGCATTTTTATACTCCTTTATCATAAATTACTATCCGAAATTAATATATAATGTATTTTATCATCATTTTGCCCAAAAATACTATAGCTTTTTTTGAAAAAATAGTGTATTATAATATTGATTAAAAGATTTAACTAATTGTCTTGGGGGAGACTCGCACAAATTAAATGGAGGTTTTTACTATGAGCGAAAAACAAGCAACTCGTGGCATCACGACCAGAGAGAAAATGGCGTATGCCTGTGGTGATTTTGGAGGAGTGCTGACATTTTCTCTGATTTCATCCTATCTGACACTTTTTTACACCAACTGCCTGCATATTCCACTGGCACAGATTACTATCCTGATGCTGGTTGCCAGAATATGGGATGCGGTCAATGACCCACTGTGGGGAGGCTTCATCGATTCCCGTAAGCCGACTAAGTACGGCAGGTTCCGTCCCTATGTTTTCTGGGCATCTATTCCGCTGGCTATAGCAGCAGTACTTATGTTTCTTAAGATTCCGGGACTTACACCTAACCAGTATCTGATTTATGCCTATGTTACATATATTTTCTATGGCATGATGTACACTGGTGTTAATATCCCTTATGGTTCTCTGGCATCTGTTATCACTGATGACCCTATGGAGAGGTCTTCACTTTCTGTATGGCGTTCTGTAGGTGCGGGCTTTGGAAATATTCCATCCATGGTTTTATTCCCTCTGCTGGTTTACACTACAGTAGTAAATGATGATGGCACAACCACAAAGACACTTGACCCGACCAAGCTAAGCATCGCCGTTTTGTGCGTGGCAATCGTGTCGGTGGGCATATATGCCCTGCATTTTAAGGGTACCAAGGAGCGTGTTGTAGTTCCACCAAAGCAGAAGCAGGAAGGAAAAATGCACATTTTCCGTACAGTAGGAGATTTGCTTAAAAATGCACCATTTGTATATTTAAGCCTTGCATCCATGCTTCTTATCGCATTCCAGATGTATACACAGACTACCTACAATTATCTGTTTTTATACTTCTTTGAGAAGCCGGGACTTTACAGTATCGTAACTGTCGCAACCTATCTTCCGATGGCCGCCTTCCTGCCGTTTATCGGCAAGCTGGTGCGCAAGTATGGCAAGAAGGAGCTCTGTGCTTTTGGTATGCTTTTTGCAGCAATCATTAACTTTATTATGTTTGCATTAAAATTCACACCGATTGTATCGAATCCTACAGCATTTATGATATTGCTGCTTCTGTCAGGTGCTGGACAGACCTTCTTAATCCTTGAGGTATGGGCACTTGTCACAGATGTAATCGACTACCATGAGTATAAGACCGGAAGACGTGAGGAGGGCACAAGCTACGCTGTATTCTCTTTCACCAGAAAAATCGGTCAGACACTTGCCGGTGTAGGTGTGCCGGTTCTGCTTGCAGCAATCGGATATAATGTTGATTCGGTAGAGCAGAGTGAGGGAGTTGTAGAGAGACTCTATGACATGGCTACACTTGTGCCAGCGGTTGTGCTTTTCGTCATGTTCTTCATCCTTGCATTTGGATATAAGCTGTCAAAGGATAAGCTGCCTGAGATTTATAAGGAGCTTGAGGCTAGAAGAGAGCAGGAGTAAACAGGATTTTTATTTAAGGCTTTGCATTTACTTGCAGAGCCTTATTTTTTATGAGCATACATGCTATAATAAAAAAAGCAATTTTACTCACGGAGGTTTACCTATACAATGCAGCAAAAGAAATCAATCCTGCCTGTTATAACACTTGCAATCTTTAACTTCTGCTTTCTGTGTACCGAGTACATGTTTGATGACATGATGGCGCTGGTGGCAGACAGCACAGAGGTGGTCAACGCACAGAATCTGGTGCTGGGAGCAAGTGTAGCGGGCTTTGTGCTATACGCCTTTTTACATAAATATTTAAGCAAAAAGACAGAGAGGATCCTGGCCTGTGCCGCAATGCTTGTAAGCATAGGCTGTGTCTTTGTCATCATGGAACACGGCAGCAGACAGGCAATCTATGCCGGCGGAATCGTCTGCTTTGTAAT
>CAVFAM010000275.1:0-4834 GCA_963620375.1 Bacteroidaceae bacterium | reverse complement strand
GGATTAATCTGCAGGTTGAGGATGAGCCTGTGAGTGTGCACTTTGTCTTGAGGTGAAAGTGCAATTTTTGCACTTTATAATTGACAAGGTGCAAAAAGTAAAATTGAAAATAGAAGAGGAGCACTTATGAAAAAACAGGAAATCTTTAAAGACATAATAAAAATCATGTGTGAGGACTCAGCCTCCTGCAAGGACACACAGGGCGCCGACCCGACCCCGTACATAGAGCAAATCAGTGAGGACATGGATGATAATGATTTTGTTCATCTGGTATCATCATATCTGGCAGGCTTTGGATTGACAGGACATCTGGCGTTTAGAAAAAAGGGCATGTTTGGAATCCATTTTAAAGTAAGGCGATACGGTGATGCCTTGTATATAGTTGATGTGTACGGGGAGGACGAGCCTATGCATGTCGGTGATATGATTATAAAAATAGATGGAATGAGCGTTGAGGAATTTTATAAGGCAAACGCAGAGTTCTTCTATAAGCAGCCAGAGGAACGCCAGACACCACACTGGACAAATGTTTTAAAATACGCAAAGCGATTAACATGTCTGGATAAAGCTGGAAATGAATATACATATGAGATAGATATTAGTGACTACAAGGAAGCAGGGGCTGACAGGAAGTACTGCTATAAGCAGATAAATGACGATGTTTCCTACATATATCTGGCAGACTTTAACAATGAGCCGGCTATCGTGGATATGTATAATCAGAACAAGGAGAAGATGGATAATTCCAAGTACCTGATTATTGATGTAAGGGGAAATGCAGGCGGCTCTGATTCAGCCTTCTTTCCACTTATCAGATACTGCCTGCCAGAAGGTGTGGCATGTAAGGAGGTAAAGCTTAAGAGCAATAAATATTCAGAAGGTGGCATGGAGATTAATTTTTCAGAGAGGAATTGTGCGATCAGAAAGCAAAGTATCGAAGAGTATGCAAGTCAGGACATTCCAGAAGAAAGCAAAGCCATGTTAAATAATATGATTGAAGACCTTGACAGAAATTGCGGAAAAGGCTTCATTACAGTATCAGAGGACGATGGTGGTGACAGCATTGATTTGCCATATACCGGAGACACTAAGGTTGAGAGGGTATTCGTAATCACAGATGAGGATTGCGGTTCGTCTGGCGATAACTGCGTTCTTGTGCTTGGTGCATTTCCAAAGGTTACAGTGGTAGGAAGACCTACAATGGGAATTATGGATTATTCAAATGTAGCATTTGAAAATTATGGTGATTTCCGCCTCATGTACCCGACCAGCAGATTAACCTACATAGACAAGGGCATACATATGATGGCAGAGGGCGTGCCGGTGGATGAGTACATACCATGGACGCCTGAGCATCTGGTAAGTGATGTGGATGTCGAGTATATCCTCAACAACTTAATATAAAGCATTAGCGGGGCAGGGATTAAATTCCCTGTCTTTTTTGCTGCTTTCATTTACTGTCATTTTACACAAACTATATCAAATCTGGATGTTGGATTTCACATTGCTTCTGTAAAGTATCATTTGTTGATTACGGAGGAAATTATGAAAAAGAAAGAAAAACTAAAAAGATTTGGAAGTACATGCTTATTCGTGCTTCCGGCACTAATCCCGCTAATTGTATTCTGGATATATCCAATATGCCGCTCGATTTGGATTAGCTTTACAGATTGGGATTACATGACACCAACATATCATTTCGTGTTTTTGAAAAATTACATCTCCTTATTTAAGGATTCGAGATTTTATGAAGCGCTGCTTAATACTTTGGTATTTACAATCGGGACACTGGTTCCAACCATTGTGATAGGACTTGGACTTGCGGTTCTCTTACAAAAGCCGTTTATAGGAAGTGGTATTGTCAAATTCATCCTGTTTTCACCATGGATTACACCAACGGTTGCTATATCTATTGTGTGGACATGGATTTATCAGCCGAATGACGGACTGGCAAACATGGTACTCTCCCTGTTTGGGCTGCCGGGCTTAAAATGGATTAGCAGCTCCCAGACAGCCATGTTGTCAGTGATTATTGTCACAGTGTGGAAGAGTATGGGATATGCCATGATTTTTTACTTATCAGCACTGGAAAAGGTACCTGATGAGCTCTACGAGGCAAGTGCCCTGGATGGAGCGGGCAAGTGGAGGCAGTTTAAGGCGGTGACTCTCCCATGTATATCACCGACCACATTTTTCCTGATGATTATTACAATGATTAATTCATTGCAGGCATACGACCAGATTCAGATACTCACACAGGGTGGACCGAGTGGAAGCACCAGAACACTCTTATATATGTACTATCAGCTGGGCTTCGAGGAATACAAGATGGGGCAGGCAACATCTGTTGCAGTAATCATGATTATTATAACAGTGCTGCTCTCGCTTATTCAGTTCTGGGGCTCAAAGAAATGGGTACATTATTAGGAGGATATCATGGTTAAAAAAATAACAATCAGAGACAGGATAGATGCTGTCATCAAATGGATAGTGCTCATTGTGGCGGGAGTTTTTACCGCTTTCCCATTTTTCTGGATGATAGTGAGCGCACTTAAAACAAAAGCGGAAATTATGGATACAAGCCATTTTTTTCCGGAGACAATGCAGTGGAGCAATTTTGCAAGCATACTGTTTGACTCTCCAATACTTAAATACATAGGAAACAGCCTGTGGATTTCGCTGGTGATTGTGGCAATACAGGTCGTGACAGGAGCTATGATGGCATACGCCATTGTATACATGAAGTTCAAGGGACAGGGAGTCTTATTTGCGGTTATCATGGGCACATATATGCTGCCCGTGGCTGCAACCTATATCCCAAGCTATATTATTCTGGCACACAGACATTTGTTAAATACATATTCAGGCTTGATTATATCAAGCACCTTGAGCATATTCGGCATATTCCTGCTGAGACAGGCATTTATGCAGGTGCCGGGTGGAATGGTGGAGGCTGCCCAGATTGATGGGGCATCCCATTTTCAGATACTTTGTCATGTGGTATTTCCTATGACAAAATCATCGTTTATAACATTTGGATTGATGAGCTTCATATCTACATATAACAACTATATGTGGCCATCTCTGATTACCAACGATTCAGACAAGTACATGGTATCTCAGGGCTTACGAAGCTTCTTTATAGAAGGTGGTGCATACGGAACAGAATGGGCACTTGTGATGGCTGCCAGTGCAGTGATTGTCCTGCCACTTTTGGTTTTGTTTGCTTTTGCGCAGAAATGGTTCATCAATGGAATCGGTGGAGACACCGGAATGAAAGGCTAGTAAGAAAAGCTAAAAAGAAAGGGTAAAAAGGAAAATATGAAAAAGAGATTAGTCGCAACATTATTAGTTAGTGCAATGGTTATTGGCAGCCTTGCAGGATGTGGTTCAAACGGCAATGGAGGCACAGCAGATACACAGAATCAGGCTGCCAGCTCTGAGGCAGAGGGAAAGACAGAGATTGAGTTCTGGTATTCAGGCGGTAAGACTGCTGTAGGTGTAGTACAGGATATAGTGGATGAGTACAATGCAGCACAGGATACATATTATGTAAAGACGGTCACACAGGCAGACTACAGTGAGACCTATGAGAAGCTTCAGGCTGGTATTGCAGGAGGAGTTGCCCCGGATGTAGTACTTCTCGACAAGGGCTCTGCAAGAAGCCTGTCTGACAAGGATCTGGTTGTAGACTTATCAGACATGATGAGTGCTGACAGCGATTTTAGTGAGGACGATTATGTACAGGCATTTTTTGACCAGGTTAAGGATGGAACAGGCAAGGTATTTGGTATTCCTGCATATGGCACCACCCAGGTGCTTTACTACAATATTCAGGCATTCGAGGAGGCTGGCATAGATCCTGACAGCATTAAGACCTGGCAGGATTTAGCAGATGCAGCAGCCAAAATCAAGGCTGGTGGAAGCTTTACATATGGCTGGGAGCCTATGTGGGGAGCTGACAATCTGGTTGATGCAGCTTTCTCTAATGGTGGAAGCATCTTCAGCGAGGATGGCAAGACTGTAACTATCAACTCAAAGGAGTGGGTTGAGGTATGGGAGGCATTCCGTACATGGATTCACGATGATGAGACAATGGCTATCCACTCTGGTGGACAGGGCTGGGAGTACTGGTACAATACAATTGATGATGTACTTGCAAACACAGCAGGTGGCTACACCGGTTCATCAGGAGACCAGGCAGATTTGGACTTCTCAGTAGTTGCAGCTATGGAGCAGCCAGCATGGAAAGAGGGAACAGAGTCAAAGCCTATGGCAGTAGCCCTTACCCTCAGTGCAGTATCACAGTCATCTGAGGAAGAGCAGCAGGGAGCATATGACTTCATGAAGTATTTTACAAATGTTGAAAATCAGGCAAAATGGTCTATGTCTACAGGATATGTACCTGTAAATCTTGGTGTACTGGATAATGCTGAATACAAGGCATACACAGAGGAAAATCCACAGGCACTTGTACCATTTAACCAGGCTTCCCATGGCTCAGTATACCCATATGACCCGACAAACGGCGCTATCATGGATGCACTTAAGATTGCAGCAGATAAGGTAGAGATTGATGGAGTATCAGCCCAGGAAGCATTGGATGAAGCACAGCAGACAGCCCAGGCTGCTTTAGATGAGGCATTAGGAAATTAAATGAGAGAAGTATTTGAATTTTGTGTAGACAAAAATTCTGATACAGTATATACGGCATCCTTTGAGGTGCCGTATTCATGTATGAGAATAAGCATTAGCTGGGACACCCCGGAGGGAATATCGCAATATGGCACAATTGCAGTGCTTGACAGCCTGGGCAGAGTGCGTCTGCAAAAAA
>CAVFAM010000274.1:0-4468 GCA_963620375.1 Bacteroidaceae bacterium | reverse complement strand
TATATGACCAGCTCATCCATATTGTCAATGGACTTCTGGCTCTCTGTGTCAAAGCTTCTGATAGTATCTATCTCATCATCCCACAGCTCGATTCGAGCGGGATTCTCCTCCGTTAGCGGAAATATGTCTATGATTCCACCACGGATGGCAAACTGTCCTCTGGTCTCAACCTGATAATCCTTCTCATAGCCCAGCTCAACCAGCTTTTTCTTAAAATCATCTACATCGATGATATCTCCCGGTGCAAGCTTAATAATGCCGCTCCAGGTCTTTTCCGCAGGGGGCATAGTGTTCATCAGGGCGTCAAAGGTGGTGATAAGCGTCACCCTCTCCTGCTCCCTGATTGCCTTTATCGCATTTATTCGCTCTGCGGTTAAGACATTGCCCCTGATGTCCGACTGGTAAAAGAGCACGTCCTTTGCCGGATAATAGACTGCGTCCGGGTCAAAAAACTTGTACTCCTCATACAGTTCCTTGGCTTTTTGCTCATTAAAAGTGACAATGAGCTTATTCTTCTGCTCATTGCCAAATGCGTATATCATATGTGGTTTTTGAGAATCAATACAGCCAGTGATAGAAATAAGCCCTGTATTTTCATCCGCTGTCCTAACCATCTGCCCGTATTCACTTAATTCCTGTAATGGTTCGATAAACGCTCTCATTTACTGCTCACTATACCTTCTTTTTTGCATTATAGTTGTTCATAGCCTGATCCACGTCTCCCTGGCTCATCATGACAATGGCACCGATTGCATCATCAATCGCCTCTCTGACCAGCCTGCTGTCCTCATCAGAAAAATGTCCCAGCACATGATCCGCCAGGTCCCAGCCTGCAGGCTTCTCTCCTACACCAACCTTTACCCTCATAAAGTTCTGGGTGCCACATCTGGCTATGATGCTTTTTATGCCATTATGTCCGCCGGCGCTGCCTTTTTTCCTCACACGGATATTGCCCGGTGCAAGGGAAATGTCATCATAGACCACAAGCATATCCTCTTCCGGGTCAAGCTTGTAAAAATTCATCACATCTGCCACACTGTCCCCGCTTAAGTTCATGTAGGTAAGGGGCTTAACCAGCATCACCTTGACGCCCTCTATGACTCCTGTTCCGCAAAGCGCCTTGTGCTTTTTATCTTTGATACTTATATTGTATTTATCTGCAAGGGCATCAATAACCGCAAAACCGATATTGTGCCTCGTACCATCATATTTTTTCTCAGGATTTCCTAGTCCTACAATTACAAACATCTCTATCTCCCTTTGATTAGCTCATAGTAAAACAAATACTGCTGGATGATTCCTGCCACACCCTCATAGCGGTCAAAGTCAAAGCCGTCACTGTAGTGCTCCTCAAGAAGCTGCCTGACATGGGTATCGATTGGGAAGGCTCCCACATGGTGAAGTCCGAACAGACATATACAGTTAGCCACCTTTTTGCCTATTCCCTTTCTCTCCAGCAGGGTATTCATCGCATCATCATAGCTTAATTTTTTCAAATTATCAAGCCAGTCCGGATTTTCCATGGCGAAAGCATAAATCTCCCTGAGATAATCAGCCCTGTAGCCAAAGCCCATTGACCTGTCATCAAAGATTTCTTCTGGCACCTGCCCCGGCTTAGGAAAGGCATATCCCTTACCATTGTCAGCCTTAACGCCAGACCTCTCGCACAAGAGCTCTACGCTCTTGGTAATACGGGGAATATTGTTGTTCTGGGAAATCATAAAGGTCACGACCATTTCCCACAAGTCCTGCCTTAATATTCTGACACCGCTTCCCTTGGAATATGCAAGCTTTAAGTGGTCATCATCTGATGTATTTATCTTATCCGCAATCTGCCTGTAATCTGTGTCCAGGTCAAAGTAATCACGCCAGATGGCATCCCAGTCTGTCTCATCGCAGGACAGCTCAAACTCATTGCCCTTCTGGCTTATGTCAAGGCTTTTGCCAAATGCTACTATATTATACTTATATGTATTCTCATGCTCCTCAAGCAGCTTCCATCTAAAGCACTGACCGCTCTCTGCAATCTGCTTCAAGTCCATGTTATCAATCGTAATCTTATACATTTTTCCTACCGGTTAGTTCTTTCTTATTTTGATTTGTCTGCGCAAACGTATATAATTTCTGCGCAAACGCATGCAATTTATGTTCAATACGGTTTCATGTGCTGCGTAAACGTTATTACATTCTGCGTAAACGTACACAGTTTCTGTGCAAACGTACACAGTTACCTGTTCAAAAAAGCTGTCAGTTTTTCTCGTATCTGGCTCAACTGCTCGTTTGTCACGTCGTTGTCGCTCTTAAACTCCATCATCTGTGCCAGATAGCCCTGCTCGTCCAGAAGCTGTCTGCTCTTTGGATATACCAGTTCAAAGGTCAATGCCATATGGGCTACATAATTGTCTATCGCAGTCTTTTTTAAGCTTTTTAGCACAGCGTGTTCTTCCTCAAAGCACTGCATGACCTCCGGGCTTACCACGCTGTTTTTAAGCTCCTCAGTGGTCACATTGTATATCTCCTCCGGGGAAGTATCAATGTTTACCCTGAAAATGTCAATTTTATCCGCATCCCTTAAAATGTCGCAGAACATCTTATCTCTGGCAGATATTCCCTCTGGCAGCCTGTAGGCACTGTGGCTTCTTATGGCAAGCTCAATAACCGGGCGCATGGCATCCTGCTCAAATCCATCCACATAGTCATTTGCCAGGTGCTCCTCAAACAATAAGTCTGCGCTGAGCTTCGCATGGTCTATGGACTCTGCGTCATTGAAGGTGCCGTATCTCTTTATCTGCTCAAATCTGCCCAGGTCGTGAAGCATGCCGCAGAGCCAGGCTATGTCTCTGTCCTCATCGCTTAGGTTGAGGCTCTCTGCGATGCTGTCGCAGAAAGCGGCTACTCTGTAGGTGTGGTCGATTTTGAGCTTGATTTTGGGGTCGGTGGGGTTGTAGTTGGCGGTGTAGGTGGCGAAGGTTTGCTCTATGTGGGGTTTATTTATGGTCATGATTGTCCTCTTTTCTGATTTACGATTAGGCGGGCAAAAGGGGTGGGGGTAGGTAGTGTGGGGTACCGTTTGGCAACCTAATCTTAATTAACATATAATATTATATTACATCATTTTGAATGGTTTTGCTATTGTTTCAATAAACTGAAGTTATCTCTCTATTTATCTTTATACATATCCCATTTTCCGCCATATATACAATTTTCAACATAAGCCATCATACGATTGTGAAAAAAGGCATATATAGTTACACCAATAAATCCACCAACGCCTCCGACTAAATAAACTGGCAAATTATATTTTGCTAATGCGAGAGCCACTAGCATCCATAGAATATAAGCAACCATTATTGTCATAGCATGTTCTTTTAACCATTTCTTCTTAAAAAAAGCCTGCTTTTCTTTTAAGGTAAATGCGCTTTCCTGAAGTGTTTCTTTAATATTTGTTTCTGCCATTTCTTTATATTCCTCCGTTGTCAGCTTTCTGCCACTGAGGAGCTCGTTAATGGTCATGTCATACATATCGCTGAGTGCTTCCAACATTTCAACAGGCGGCATATAATTACCCGTTTCCCACCGAGAAATCGTTTTGTTAGTTGCTCCTAACTTTTCACCTAACTCAGCTTGTGTTAAATTATGTTTCTTCCGAAGCTCTGCCAAAAAACTTCCCATCTTCACCATATCCATTAATGTTGCCTCCATTTTTGTGATGACTTTAATATACTTTTGGAACATCAAAAAGTCTTTACCATAAACAGCGAATACGCATATTGACTATGAAATGTTTCACTTACTGCATACATAAAGCCACCTCACAAATCCGATTTTCTTAGTTCTACAAACTTGAATTTACAAAACCATTTCCCACAACAAAGATGAAATAAATGGTTGAAGGAAGAACATAATGAGTGCTACAGATGCACATATTATGTAAAAGTCTTTCTTTTTTAAATTTTTCTCTATTCTTCTTGTAAAGCCACCTGTAAACCAATATGCAATAAGATACCCGATTAAAGTACCTGCAATGTTTGTAATAATGTCATCTATATCTGTTGTTCGTACTGTGAAAATTTGAGCTATTTCGATAAATGATGTCATTGCAAATCCTGCTATGAATACTTTCTTTGCATTCCTGAATTCTTCCCATAACACTGGAAGAAAGAAGCCAAAAGGAACAAACAATAGCACATTCAGGCACGCATTAGTAAAATCATTTATCATATCTACAAAAGGAATTATATTTACGGTCAATTCAACTTTTAACGATATTATATTCGGAAAGCCTACCAATGCCAAAACAGCAGTTAAATAGAATCCAAATATCATATAAAGAATGGTTATTTTCCAGCTGCGAAAATACAACTTGTTATATATGCACCAGATAGGAATTATAAAAACAGCAGCAGCGGCAATTTCGATAAGTGCACTATATATTCTATACATGTTTTCTACCTCCATGACTTTCAAT
>CAVFAM010000273.1:0-2321 GCA_963620375.1 Bacteroidaceae bacterium | reverse complement strand
GATTCCCGTACGGACTGCTAAGCACTTGCATTTATTGCAAGTGCTTTTTTATTACTAAGCATCCAGGGCAACTGCCAGTTACCGCTTTTCCTGCACACTTTGGCATAAAAAACACCTGCCACACAGCAAAATACTGATGACAGGCTTGCATAATCAATTCAATTCGATAACCTTATTATAACACTCCAGATTAGCGACCTCCCCATGTGAAATTTTTACAATAATAAAATTCTCTCTTTCCTGTAAGAGTTCTTTCTCAATCTGCCCTATTCTATCCTGACTTTCCTTATCCAGTCCTGCCTCAATCTCATCTAACAGAATAACCGATACATCCTGTTTTCTAGCCAGAAGCTTCATAATGATTGCCTTTTTCTTCTCCCCACCAGAAAAGCTCTTGCCATTATCAGTAATTCTTCCGTAGTCCTTGGTCAGATTAACCTTTGACGCATATGCCTCATATTCTTTTTCGGAAACCTCCCTGTGTGCCATAATTGAGATATATTCCGGCAATGTCTCATTCAAGAGCAGCTCCTCCTGATTCAGGTAACAGATATTGCGGTATAGTGACTGCCTATTCAATTTCTTATAGGAAATGCCATTGTATCGGATGTCACCCTCGCTTGGAGCCAGAAATCCCGCTATCATTTTGAGCGTACTTGATTTACCACAGCCATTTCCACCCTTTAATAAGACAGCATCTCCCTTTTTCAATGTGAATGAGCGGTCTGAAAATACCCTTGCCGCATTTTCATAGGTCAGTCCTACCTTATCAAAGCAAATCTCTGATATATCAGAAAGCTCTTCTCCATTTTCATTGTCAGCCTCTGCCTCATTTAAAATGCTGTCGATATTTTCAAAAGCAGCCATATTTTTCATAAACCGATATAGATTGCCCTCTATAGACCGGCTTTTTTCAATAATAAGATTTGTGACAAAAATATAGTAAACCAAGGTGCCAGCACTTGTAGTTTCTGCATTGAGAACCAGAAATCCGGTAATAACCATAATCATTATCTGATGGTAATGCTCCACCAGATTCTGCAAAAACACACTCTTCTGGTCTGACTTTATAGCAGTTTTTATAAAGTCATGAATACTGTCTTTCACCTTATTTCTATAATAGTCCTGCAAACCATTATTCCTTGTAAGCTCAACGGCATCAACGCATTCGTCATTTACAGCATTTTCGTGCTTCATGGACTGGTTCACAATCCTTGAACAGTCTGTCATGACAGGCTTTGAGAAAAAAGAAAAGGCAAAACCTACAGCAACCGCCAGAATGAGGATTACTGTCGTTATGGCATCCACCTGAAATGACACCAAAAGTAAAATGCAAATCATAAAGAAATCTGCAAACATATTGAGAGAATACAGGATAATATTTCCGTAGACATTGATAACATCTGTAAACAGGACATTTTTCAAAAAGCCCTTTCCAAGCCTTAAATATGTGTCCTGCTCAAAGCTCCAAATCGCTGTGTAGAGCTTTTCTCTGATAAACCAGAGAACCTTTTCTCCCAGCATGTCTATATGCTTGTACCACTTGACATTCAGGAAGTTGTAGCAGAGCCACATGACAGCATATATGGCAACACATATTAGAAACAACGAAACTGACGGCATTTCCTCAATTTTTGCGACCATCCCCTTCATGGCAAGGGGAATCGCCACCTGCAAAACTGACATCACAAGCATGATGCCAAAACAAAAGGCTGTCTGCTTTTTATTTTCCCTAATAATCTCTTTTAAAATTCTAAAGTATGTACTCATATTTCTCTAGTTTGTTCCTTTTCGCTTAATCCAGATATTTTCATCAAAAGTATCTGCATAATCATCAATATTATGAGCTATTATCAGGATTGTCCTGTTCATCTCTCCCATATGCCGCATAAAGCAGTCTATCGTGACCTGATTCATAGCTGCAAATGGCTCATCTAGTAAAAGTATCGGCTTTTCACTGCAAAGCACACGCAGCATGGCTATAACCTGCTTCTCTCCTCCACTCAGGTTCTTCAAATCAGAATTTTGCTTTATATGATTGATTATATCCTCTGGAAAATATTTCTCATATGTATCGAGATTTTTCAGGCTATAGGTGCCATAAATGCTTATATTATCCTCATAGGAAGCGTCAAAAATCATTGGCTTCTGAGGCGAATAGCACATGCTTGCATCAATGCCATTTGGGTCTGCCTTGTCATTGTAAAATATATCTCCTGAGCTTGATTTTTCAAAGTTCATAAGCAGACGGAAAAATACACTCTTTCCTGCTCCATTTTCCCCTCGTATCAGATATTTCTTTAACCTGCTGATATTGGTTG
>CAVFAM010000272.1:0-2592 GCA_963620375.1 Bacteroidaceae bacterium | reverse complement strand
CCCTCTTCCTCTGGCTTGTCGTAGTACTCCTCACTTATAAACCTGACCCTGTATGTTCCTTCTCCTGACAGCGGCTCCTGTGCCTCATTGTTTACTATATACACTGTGATTGTCTTTTCTGTGATATTTCCTGCTGAGTCTACTACCCTGTAGGTGATTGTTGATGAACCCGAGTCGTTAAACTGTGGAAATTCATCCGGGCTGTAGTTTGTCATGGTAAAGGAATTGGTTTTGCCATTGCCCAAATCATGCTCTCCCGGCAGAATCTCCTCATCTAATATCTCATCATAGGCACTGGTGTCCTCAAACATCCTCTCCTCTGTTATAAGTCCTGCCTTGGCTTCCTCCAGAGTAAATGACTTATTTCCGGCGGTTATGTTTGGTGCCGGGTCCCATGCACAGTAGAGGGTTATCTCTGCCTTGTTCTGGTCTCTAACACCTGCCACGTCTATAATTACAGACGATACCACTTCCTGCCCCTCATCATAGGTTCCCACATGCTCATCCGGGTTGTGGGTCCAGCCCACAAAGGTATTTTTCTCAAGAGCATAGGCATTTAACGGCAGGGTCATATCCGTATCATATGGAACAGTCATATCCTCCACATGTCCGGAGTCCGCCCCGTTTCCGTCAAAATGTATGGTGTATGTATTAGGAATCCAGAGTGCCTTAAATGTCACTACCGCACCATCTATACTGTTCAGGTTTCTGAATTTTGTCTCCCTGGTGCTTTGTATGCTGGTCTGGGTGGTCTTATATGCTCCATATGAATGAACTGAGCTGTCCATGCCTGTGATATTCCAGCCTGCAAAGGAATAGCCCTCCCTTGTGGGACTGCTCACTTCAAACTCTGTATTGTAGCTTACTCTTTCCGGGTGATGTGCTCCGAACCGGGCACTTGTTGAACCTGTGTCATCATTTAAGTCATAGGCTATATTGTAATTGTTAAGCTTCCACTTTGCCTGAAGCCTCACTGTGTCTGCCGAGGTGTAATCACTGTACTGATATGATTTGTTGTAGCCCATGGTAAATCTGTTTCCAGACAGATAGGAGTAGTTTGAATTATTGTAGATTATCTTCCAGCCGTCAAACATGTAGCCTGTCTTTGCCGGAGCCGTGAGGTCTGCGTATGTGCCATAGAGCATGTTTATGCTGTCTCCCGTGGCCTTGGCTGTTATATTCCCGCTTCCTCCATTTAAGTCCGCCGACAGCCTGTATGTATTGGGATAGAAATGTGAATTTGTACTGCCAGAAGTATTTCCTACCATCCAGCCGTCACTGTTTATGCTCCACCAGTGGTATCCTGCTATATTGCCACAGTCCAGCCTGTGCGAATATGCACTAAAGTATGAACCGTATACTATATCCCAGCCTCTTGGTGAGCCATACTGCTTCCATGCAAATGATGGGTTAGTGTAGTCTCCGCTGGCGCTGTAGGTGTAATAGTTTATGTACTGCTTAAATTCAAGCGCCTTCCAGTTGGCTGTCAGGGCTATGTTTTTCATGTTTCCTACATAGAGTGCCTTGGAGCTGTTTAAGTCTTTTCCGACTGATACGCCGCTGCCCTGGCTGGCGGTGTATATGGTGGCTCCAACGTGAGGATAGTCATTTGACGCTGGTGCCTGATAATTGTTGGAATCATCTGCGCCTCCTGCACTGGTGTAGGTCAGAGTCCAGCCTGTAAATTCGTAGCCCTCTCTTGTGGGGTTGCTGATGGTGAAGCTGCTGTCTGTGTCGTAGCGAAGCGTGGTGCTTTTTGTACTGCCATTCCATGTGCCGCCGTTTGGGTTTACTTCAAGGTCTCCTTTTCTACGTCTAAGCTCACAGGAGAAGCCTGTGAGGGGCATGCCCATGCCTGTTGTGCCTACCCAGTTCTGACCATTCCAGTTGGTCATGTCTGCGGTATCTTCGCTCATATTCTTGCCTGGTTCCTGTCTTTTATTTTGCTGTTCATAACCATGATTCCATTGATCCCACAAAGAAGGTGTCTTATTTTCAGACCACATCAAAAGATAAGCATATGTACACATCGTAGATTTTCCATAATAGTCAATATAATAATAATTGCTGACACCATTATAGAGCTGGCAAGTAACGGCTTCTGTCCAGGCATGGCTGCCATAGGTTCTGCCATTATTCTCTATCTGGCTGTTTATATAGTCTCCACTCTTGGCAGTCCTTGTCCATGCATAATTATGGGTATGCAGGGCATACTCTATGCCCCCGCCATAACCGCCATCATCAAGGGTTAAGCATAAGCCAGACAGCCACAAATCGTCTGACCATTCCAGGTCTCCCCTGTCACCATAGACCCTGCCATCTGTATAGGGAGTGTATCCATCAGCAAAGTTTACAAAGCCCTTCAGCTTGGCACTCCTTGTCGGGTCGATTTTGCTGTAGTCAGCTGCATAGGCACTGACAGGCTTTACACATAAAAACAATAACACTAAAACCATCAATGGTAAAAATACACATATCCTATGTGTACTGCATTCTTTCATCACTATATCCCTCCATTTTATTGAATGTTTTGGCATAAAAAATGAGCAGCTTAACTGCAATAACCTAATCAAGCTGCTCAAAATTTATATT
>CAVFAM010000271.1:0-6583 GCA_963620375.1 Bacteroidaceae bacterium | reverse complement strand
CTATATTATAATATTATAGTGACTTTTTTGTTGGAAATATAAGGAGGCTTGTATGATTAATTTTGAAGAAGAACTGAAAAAATATGAACCAAGTCTGGAGGTAGAAGAAGCTGAGGATGCAATTTACAGTCGTGAGCTTACTGATGTGACAGATATTATTGCAGAGTTGCTTCGCAACCAGAAATGAGGTTAAGATGATTTGTTATAGATGTGGCGGAGATGCAGGCAAAAGTGATATTTGCCCACATTGCAGCGCTGATATTAAAATATTTCAGAAGGTAGAGAGGGCATCAAACAGCTATTATAATGATGGCCTGCAGAAGGCTCAGGTCAGAAACCTGTCGGGGGCAATTATCAGCTTAAGACAAGCCCTTAAGCTCTACAAGTACAACACCCAGGCGAGAAATCTGCTTGGTCTGGTATATTATGAGATGGGTGAGGTTGTAGATGCTTTAAGTGAATGGGTTATAAGTGCAAATTATAAGCCGGATGACAATCTGGCAATCAATTATCTGCGAGAAATCAAGGAGAACCGTTCACAGCTGGATGCAGCTAACCAGACTATTAAAAAATATAATCAGGCTCTGCTTTACTGCAGGCAGGACAGCAGGGATCTGGCAATTATCCAGTTAAAGAAAGTACTCTCCCTTAATCCAAAGCTGGTCAAGGGACATCAGCTTCTGGCACTGCTCTATATGCAGGAGAAGCAGCCGGAAAAGGCAAAGAGGGCGCTCCGTGATGCGGGAAGGATAGACACTGACAATACAACTACCCTCCGTTATCTCAAGGAGGTAAACAGGCAGCTCAAGGAAAAGGGCAAGGACAATAAGCCTAAAAATGATGATTTGATTTCATACCAGAGCGGCAATGAGACAATCATCATGCCAAAGAGGTTCAGGGAAAGCTCAGTGGGCAGTACTCTGGGATATATATTGATAGGACTGCTGGTAGGCGTGGCAGCTACTGTATTTTTGATTGTACCGGGTGTAAGGAGCAAGATAAAAGAGGACGCCAAGAATTCCCTGCTTGAAGCAAACGATACTATATCAACCAACGCTATCACCATCAGCGATTTGGAGAGTCAGATAGCAGACCTGCAGGCTCAGATAGACGAGTCCGAGTCAAAGGACAGCGAGGAGGCCACAAAGACAGCCACATATGAGGCACTGTTAAATGCCTATGTAGCCTATACTTCAAATGATACAGTGTCAGCTGGCTCTTATCTGGAAAAGGTGGATGCTTCCATTCTGACAGGGCAGGCTTTGGATGCCTATAACAGCATAAATGAAACAGTCAGCGCCAACTATCTGGAAGAGCTGTACAATGAGGCATATGGTTACTACACTGCCTATGATTATGAGAACGCTGCGGTGAGCTTCCAGAAGATTGTAGACCAGGATGAGAGCTACAGGGATGGCTCTGCTGCATATTATCTGGCGCAGTCATACAGAAAGATTGAGAACATGGATGCTGCCAAGACCTATTATCAGTATATACTTGACAATTATCCAGGTACAGAGAAGGCAAACACAGCAGCCAACTATGTAAACGCACAATAAAATATTATATTACACAAAAGATGTCAGGACAGAAATGTCCTGGCATTTTTGCATTTAAAACTAAAAACAGGAGGCAGAAATGAGAGAACAGGAACTATTGTACAAGATGCCAAAGGAGCTGGATCATCATTGTGCAAAAATGCTGATAGCAAGCATTGATAATATGGTGGACAAGCGGGGAATAAAAAGGCTGGTGCTGGATTTTGGCGAGACCTGCTTTATGGACAGCTCAGGGATTGGAGTGATAATAGGCAGGAGCAGGAAAATGAAGTTTATGGATGGAGAGCTGCTTGTCTGCGGTGTGACACCGAGGATTGAGCGTATATTTGAAGCATCGGGGCTGTACAAGATTGTGAAGGTGAGGGAATAAGATGGATAATAATATGAAAATTACATTTGATGCTAAATCTGTGAATGAGGCCTTTGCCAGGATGGTGATTTCTGGATTTATCATGGAATTAGACCCAACCATGGAGGAGCTGGATGATATAAAGACGGCTGTGTCAGAGGCTGTGACTAATGCCATAATCCATGGAGAGGCAGAGGAGGTTGAGATGGAGTGCTCATATACAGGCAGAAAGCTGACTGTTGTAGTGATGGATAAGGGAATTGGAATAGAAAATCTAAATCAGGCGATGGAGCCGTTTTTTACCACAAAGCCTGAGATGGAGCGCTCCGGCATGGGCTTTGCCTTTATGGAAGCCTTTATGGATAAGCTTGAAGTCTGGTCAAAACCAGATGAAGGCACAAGAGTTACCATGGTAAAACAGTTAGGAGGAACTAACGAGTAAGACGTCTACAAAAGATGACAGCTTAAGGGAGTACATAAAAAGAGCAAGGGCAGGAGACAGGGAGGCAAAGGATGCGCTGGTGCTTGAAAATATGGGGCTTGTGCATATGGCTGTGAAGCAGCTGAAAGCAAGGGGCTATTCCATATCAAATTCCTGCTGTGTGGGAAAGGATGAGCTGGCTGGCAGCAGGCAGTATGAGAGGGATGACATCATACAGATTGGAGCCATGGGCTTAATCAAGGCGATAGACAGGTTTGACCCAGACACGGGCAATGCTTTTTCTACCTATGCTGTGCCTATGATAATCGGAGAAATCAGGCGCTTTATGAGGGACGACAGACAGGTGCATGTCAGCAGGAAAATACTGGAGGATGCGGCAAAGATAGCGGCGGTCACTCAGAAAATGGAGGAGCCTGAGTGTATCACAGTGGAACGGCTGTGCGAGCTTACAGGTCTTAAGAGAGAGGATGTGATTGTGGCTATGGACGCCAATCTGCCTGTCAACTACCTGTCCCAGCCCATCGGAGATGATGGGGTTCTGGGCGATGTAATCGAGGATGTAAATTCAGGGGAAGTGGATGTGAACAGGATAGAAAACAGCATCCTGCTGGCCAGTCTTCTGGATGAGCTGAAGGGGGATGAGAGAAGGCTCATATATATGAGGTATGTAAAAAACATGACCCAGAGCCAGATAGCCACAGCCATGAATATGAACCAGGTTGCAGTGTCCAGGCTGGAGAAAAAAATACTGGAAACCATGAGAAGAAGAGTAACTTGAAAAACCTGCCAAATGTTGATAATATGGTCTAAACGGAGGAAACTAAAGTTATGGAAACAAAAGCAAAATTACCAATGGATTATGACAATTATGTCTTTGATTTATACGGAACACTGGTTGACATCCACACTGATGAGAATAAAGAAGAGATTTGGAAAAGGCTTGCCATGTTTTATGGCTATTATGGCGCATTGTATGAGCCGGACGAGCTTAAGAGCGCCTATAAGAGACTGGTAAGCGGTAAGAAGCTTGCGCTTAAAAGCGAGCTTTCAGCCAATCCAAGGTATGAGCATGAGGCTACTCCTGAAATTGAGATTACAGATGTGTTTATGGATTTGTATAAGGAAAAGGGAGTGGAGGCTTCACAGGAGCTTGCTGTGCATACAGGGCAGTTTTTCAGAGTGCTGGCTACAGATTATGTGCATTTGTATCCGGGAACAAAGGAGATGCTTTCTTATTTGAGAGAAGCAGGCAAAAAAGTATATCTCCTGTCAAATGCCCATAGGATTTTTACAGAATATGAGCTGCGGGGCGTGGATATCTTTAAATATTTTGATGCTGTCTTAATCTCATCTGATTATAAGACAAAGAAGCCGGACAAGAGATTTTTTGATGCCTTAATAGAGCAGGAGAAGCCTGACCCTCAGAGGACTATATATATAGGAAACGATTCAAAATGTGATATAGAGGGAGCCAGGCAGGTTGACTTTGCCACATTCTATGTAAAATCAAATATTTCACCTGTGAATGACAGTGCGCCTATGGCGGATTATTCTGTCAATAATTTTACTGAATGGGAATATTAAGATAACAGGCGATTTTGTGTATTTTCCCTATGAATCTGGTTTATTCTGGCAAAATATAGCCATTATAAACAAAAATTATTTTTGAGGTTGAATTATACTTTAAGAGTAGTAAAATGAGAACGTCAAAAAGGCAATATAAATAGTTTCAGAGGTGATTAAAATGACAAACATACCATTGTGGTTATGCATCCCATTTGCATGCTTATTGCTCTGCATTGCAATCTTTCCATTGGTTAAGCCTGAATGGTGGGAGAAAAACCGAGCATATGCCGTAATATTATGGTCGCTTTTATTTATCATTCCATTTGCGGTAAAATACGGCGCTGGCACAGCTGCTGAAACAGTACTCGAGTGTATCATAGGAGACTATCTTACATTTATCGTATTATTGTTTGGTCTGTTCTGTGTTGCAGGTAACATCAAGCTTGAGGGAAGCCTGGCAGGTAACCCTAAGGTAAATGTAGTTTTACTTACTATAGCTACACTTTGTTCAAGCTGGATTGGTACAACAGGAGCATCAATGCTTTTTGTAAGACCAATCATTCAGATGAATTCATGGAGAAAAAATAAGACACACATTATGGTATTCTTCATATTCCTCGTATCAAACATCGGAGGATGTCTGACACCAATCGGAGACCCACCACTTTTGATGGGATTTTCACGAGGAGTTCCATTCTTCTGGAGCCTTAGATTAATACCTATTTTATTAGTTAACATGGTACTTCTTCTTGTAATATTCTATTTCCTGGATAAGAAAGCTTACCAGAAGGATATTTCAAAGGGCTTAATGCCTGAGATTAAAGAGGGAGAGCCACTTGTAAGAATTAAAGGAGCTCATAACTTTATCTTCATCATTATGATTGTAGTTGCCGTTATCTTAAGCGGTGTTCTTCCAGAGCTTGATGCCTTCAAGAATGCAGCTGGTGAGGTTATCGGTATCCACATTTTCGGTGAGGTAAGACTTACAGTTCCAGCTATTATCGAGGTTGCTATTATCCTCCTCGCTGCATTCCTGTCATTCAAGACTACTAATGTTGAGATTCGTAAGCAGAACCATTTCACATGGGGAGCTATCGAGGAAGTCGCTGTACTTTTCATCGGAATCTTCATTACAATGCAGCCAGCTCTTATGATTTTAAAGAGCGCAGGAGCAAGCCTTGGACTTTCACACCCATTCCAGATGTTCTGGGTAACAGGTGCGCTTTCAAGCTTCCTTGACAATACACCAACATACCTTGTATTCCTTACTACAGCAGGTTCTATGAGCTTTGCATCAGGAGTTGCAACAACAGTTGGTACAATACCAGTCAAGATGCTCATGGCTATCTCATGTGGTGCTGTATTTATGGGTGCTAATACATACATCGGAAATGCTCCTAACTTTATGGTTAAGTCTATTTCAGATGAAAACGGTGTTAAGATGCCATCCTTCTTCGGATATATTGGATGGTCTATCAGATACTTGATTCCAGTGTTTATTATTGACACATTATTGTTCTTTTTATAGAGGAGGGGTGAGATATGGAATTTAATGATGAGAAAATCCAGGATCTTGCGGTCCGAATTTATGAATTAGATGAAGAAGTATACAAAGAGCTTGGCTCAAGCCTCGGCAGGGTATTTACTGGTGACAGGGATGTTGCCATCAGAAATATCATGGAGGTTCTTCACGAGAGAAATCAGGGATTTAAAATCAGAAGTGAGCTTGCCCTGATAAGTAACATGGCACGTACTATCCAGAATAAGGACAGACGCCATGAAGTTATGAAAAAATACGGAGAGATTCTTGATGAGACAATGAATCTCCCTACAAGCTATGCTGATGGAGATATACTTGATCCAAAGATTGCTGATTTAAACAGTGTCAACTTACATGAGCGTTTCAAGGCAGATGACCATATCATTATCTGTATCGGACGTTCATGCGGATGTGGCGGAAATGAAATCGGATTTGAGCTTGCAGATGCACTTCGTATGAATTTTTATGATGTATCTGTTATGAACGAGGTATTCAAGCAGCAGAGCGGTGATGATGCAGCCCAGGCAATCGCATCTATCCAGCAGAAGAAGCATGAGTCCCTGATTAAGAGAATCAAGAACTTTGCTAAATACCATGGACTACCACAGGATGATGTACTTTTCTTCGATACAAGCAAGTTCCTTGTTGAGAAGGCAAAGCAGGAGGATTTTGTAGTAATGGGTCGTTTCGCAGATGCGGTTCTTACAAACAATCATATTCCTCATGTAAGTATTTTCATCACAGCTCCTGTAAAGCGCCGTGTGCAGAGACTTATGGAGATTAATCCTAAGTTCTCAGCTAAGCAGGCTAAGGCTCTTATCGATGCTGAGGATAAGCGTCATCAGATTAAGTATAAGTACTATACAGGTAGAAAATGGAGCAAGGCTTCTAACTATGACTTGTGTATCAATAGTGCAAGCTATGGTGTGAAGGGCTCTATGGATTTGATTATCCGTGCGCTTCGTCTGGAGGACAGGGTTAAGGATAATTCAGTTAACAAATAGGATGTCGTGACATCATTGATTTTGGCAGGCATGCCCCTTGGGGCGGCCTGCTTTTTTGTTGTCTTTATATGTATAACAAACGTTGGGGAAAATGTGCTCGAGGGGTGTGGAGGGATACCACGC
>CAVFAM010000270.1:1806-3103 GCA_963620375.1 Bacteroidaceae bacterium | reverse complement strand
CGTGACGCAAACGACACCTTTGAGCTGCTTGACGATATAGAGAAGGAGCTTGGCATAGCAACCTGTCCTATTAACTGGCCTATAGGCTCTGGAAAAGAGTTTAAGGGTGTATATGACAGGGAAAAGCGTGAGGTTATGACCTTTGCTGATACACTTAAGGGTACCAAGGAAGGCTCTGAAAAGATTATCTCTATAGATGATGCTGCTCTCGAGGATGAAATCGGCAGTGATTTCAAGGCTCAGCTCTTAGACGAGATAGAACTTTTAGATGGTGCCAGTGCAGAGTTTGATATGGAGAAGGTTACAAAGGGTGAGCTTTCACCTGTATTCTTCGGTTCTGCCCTGACTAACTTTGGTGTGGAGACTTTCTTACAGCATTTCCTTAAGATGACATATGCACCAATGGCAAGAAAAGCAGATGTGGGAATGATAGACCCATTTTCTGAGGATTTTTCAGCATTTGTCTTTAAGATTCAGGCAAATATGAATAAAAACCACAGAGACAGAATTGCATTTATGAGAATATGCTCAGGCAAGTTTACCGCAGGCATGGAGGTGTACCATGTGCAGGGAGGCAAGAATCTTAAGCTTGCCCAGCCACAGCAGATGATGGCGGATGAGCGAAAGATGGTTGAGGAAGCCTATGCAGGAGATATTATAGGTATTTTTGACCCGGGTATCTACTCAATCGGTGATACACTTACTACAGCAAAGGAAAAATTCGCCTTTGAGGGAATTCCGACCTTTGCACCGGAGCATTTTGCCAGAGTCAGACTTGTGGATTCCATGAAGAGAAAACAGTTTGTCAAGGGTGTTACACAGATTGCCCAGGAGGGTGCTATCCAGATATTCCAGGAATACAAGGGCGGCATGGAAGAGATTATTGTCGGCGTTGTAGGTGTGCTTCAGTTTGATGTATTAAAATTCAGACTGGAAAATGAGTACAATGTGGAAATCAGACTTGAAAATCTCCCATATGAGCATATCAGATGGATTGAAAACAAGGATGAGGTGGATGTAGACCGCATTTCAGGAACCAGCGATATGAAGAAGGTTATTGATATGAAGGGTAATCCACTGCTTGTATTCGTTAACGAGTGGAGCATCGGAATGACTCTTGACAGAAATGAAGGACTTGTACTCACAGAGTTTGGCAGAAATTAACAGATGTTATTTTAATTCAATTTATTTTGCAGTGTGAGTTGACTGAAAGTTAAATAATGCATATAATTAAGACAGTTGCTTAGGCAGCTGTCTTTTTCTTTTTTTTCAAAACAGGTTATAAATAATATCATGC
>CAVFAM010000270.1:1283-1796 GCA_963620375.1 Bacteroidaceae bacterium | reverse complement strand
TCATGCTGTCAGAAGAACCAGGTCTGGCATATATTCCAATTTTTTAGTTGACAAGGAAATAAAAGTATAATAGTATAATTACAAGAGGCGAACAAGTGTTCGTAAACGATAAGGAGATTAATATGGCAAAGGAAGATAAACTTAAAGCATTAGACGCAGCAATTGCACAGATTGAGAAGCAGTATGGAAAAGGCTCAGTGATGAAGCTTGGAGAGAATACTGCAAATATGAATATAGAGACTGTTCCAACTGGCTCATTGAGCCTGGATATTGCCCTTGGAATTGGCGGACTCCCAAAGGGAAGAATTATCGAGGTATATGGACCTGAGTCATCTGGTAAGACTACAGTTGCGCTTCACTGTATAGCTGAGGTACAGAAGCGTGGAGGCATAGCAGGATTTATTGATGCAGAGCATGCACTTGACCCGGTATATGCAAAGAATATTGGAGTAGATATTGACAACCTCTACATATCACAGCCAGACTGTGGTGAGCAGGCACTTGAGATTACAG
>CAVFAM010000270.1:0-1273 GCA_963620375.1 Bacteroidaceae bacterium | reverse complement strand
AGCTCTTGTTCCAAAGGCTGAGATTGATGGTGATATGGGTGATTCCCATGTGGGACTTCAGGCAAGACTTATGAGCCAGGCCTTGAGAAAGCTCACTGGTGTAATCAGCAAGTCTAATTGTACAGTTATATTTATCAACCAGCTCCGTGAGAAGGTAGGCGTTATGTTTGGTAATCCTGAGACTACAACAGGTGGACGTGCGCTTAAATTCTACTCATCAGTCAGACTTGATGTAAGACGTGTAGAGTCATTAAAGCAGGCTGGTGAAGTTATTGGAAACCATGTAAGGGTTAAAATCGTAAAAAACAAGGTTGCACCACCATTTAAGGAAGCAGAGTTTGATATTATGTTCGGACAGGGTATATCAAGAGAGGGTGACCTCTTAGACTTGGCAGCCAAGGTAGATATTATCAATAAATCGGGAGCCTGGTATGCTTACGAAGGCGAGAAGATAGGTCAGGGACGTGAAAATGCCAAGACATATCTCAGGGAAAATCCTGAATTTGCCGCTATGATAGACCAGAAGGTTCGTGACTTCTACTTTGCAAAGGATGACGAGGAAGACGCAGAGGCTGCAAAGGAAGAGGAAGCTTCAGAAAAATAATTACAGAGGAAGCCTATGGTTTTAGTTAATAATTATGAACCTGTGGGCAAGGGTAAGTACCGCACAGTTTTTGATAATGGGGTATCATGTGTACTATACAGGTCGGAAGCTGTGCGGCTTTCTATTAAGGCTGGGTACCCTATAAGCGATGAGGATTATGACTATCTGATTGAGGAGATTATTGGCAAGAGAGCCAAGAAACGTGCAATGCATATCCTGGAACAGATGGACAGGACAGAACAGCAGCTGAGAGAAAAGCTTGCCAAAGGAGAATACCCACAGGAATGTATAGATGCTGCAATTGAATATGTCAAAAAGTACAGATATTTAGATGATGAGCGTTTTGCATCAGACTATATCAGATATCATCAGGAGAAGCTGAGCAGACAGCAGCTGTCGGTTAAGCTCTTTCAAAAGGGCATAAGCAGGGAAATAGTGGCAAACGCCCTTGAACTGGAATATGAGGCAGACGACAGCATAAAAATCCGCAGTCTGCTGGAAAAAAAGCACTTTGACCCTGAGAATACAGATAGGCAGGAAAGCAATAAGATATATCAATACATACTCAGACGTGGTTTTAAAAGCAGTGATATATTGAGGGAAATGAGAGCATTTAGTGAAAATTGCACAATATGTTGAGCATAAAAAGAGGATTGACTACTATATTGC
>CAVFAM010000269.1:0-3568 GCA_963620375.1 Bacteroidaceae bacterium | reverse complement strand
TGCCCCACTTCTGGCTGTCATACAAATATTGAGGAGCGGAGAGGTATACATCGTCATTCTTATAGATAGTACCGCTAGAATACGTTTTGTCGGATATCCAGCTGTCTAGCTTCTCTTTGTTGAATGGAGGGAACAGGCTTCCTCTTCCTATAGAAATAACTTTTTTAGCACATATATAATTTTTGAAAGAATCTAAATTGGAATTTAATCTCTCTATAAATATATTATCTCCAATTAAAATCATATTACGATTATATTTCGACCAAAGGTCATACACATATATATTTTTTGCAAAAATACATGTATTTTGTGACCACCAGTTACCTAAATTAAGTATGACATTTTCACCTTTGACAAATATTAAATCAATAGGATTATCTTTGTACTCATTTTGTGCAAAATATAATCCTACATTTTTCCCTTCAAAAATAGCAGCATTTATATCATGAAGTATAGGAATTTTTATAAATTCTGTGTCATCTACATGGTTAATTTTAATATTTTGTACCTGATCAGGGGATACAATATTTGTATATATGCAATGTTGGTCGTAGTGTGAACCAGCCAGACTTTGTACTAAAGCAGCATCTATTTTTTGCTTTATTTTCTCAAATTTCTCCATCCAGTCAGATACTGCCGGATCGTCTGTTTCTGAATCCTCGTCTGTGTCATCCTCCTCCATATCGTCTTCTTCTATGTTGGAGGATTTTTCTTTCGTGTTATGCTGTGAGTTCTCTTCTTCCTTCAGAGCATCTGTAATGTCTTCCAGCATAACATCAATACCGAGCACTTGGCAGATAGCAAACAGATCCTGAGCCGTTGCTCCTGACAGAGTGATTTCTCTCAGCTTGTCTGCTTCGGCTACTCCCTCATGGGTGCGCAACCAGCGCTGAAGAGTTCCATTCTGATACAGGTCGAGAAGTTCTGTTGACGGATGTTCGCGAAGAACAGCAAGAGAACTGATTTTCTCACCATCAAGCATTAGTTCTTGGAGTGCTTTACGTTGGATTTTCATTTTAAATCCTCTTTATTGTCTTCCCGGGGCGGCAAAAATGAGTAACAAACGCAATTAATATGCCAGATGTAATCAAATTTAGTTTAATTGGACTTTTACGTCAACATAATGGAATTTTACGCTGTTCGCAGGCTCCAGTTTTTCCTTCAAACTTGTACTGACAAGAGGTGCAAACATGAAGGATTCAAAAGGTCACAAGCTGGCTCAGCTGGTAGGTTGCAACATTGCCACGCGGAGGAAGCTTAAAAAATGGACCCAGGCTCAAATGGGAGAGATGCTCGGCATAGGTACTGATTCTGTCTGTCGCATTGAACGCGGTGTAACTGCGCCTCGCTTTCAACGCATTGAGGATATTGCTCACCTCCTTGGCTGTTCTGCAGCTGACCTTTTCAAGACTCCTGAGGAACAGCTTCAGTCAGCGATGTGTGCACAAAATGGTGATTCAGCAGATACCCAGCTGGATGTATCTTCCCAGATAGCCAGGCTGTCGGAACAGATCCTTTTACTGACGAAGCTGCTCAGCAAAAATTCCACAGCAGTTTGATTGGGGGTACGCCAGCCTTTGCAGACGGTCTTTGGAAGAAATCCTTCTGCCTCGTCCCAAAAGCTGCGTACCCAGGCAGCAATCTGAGGTGCTCTTTTTATTGTTCCGAGTATCTGACCAGAGAGGGCTGACCAGATGCTTTTCGGCCTGGATATTACCGGGTTTGTCAGGAAACCCAGAAGAAGCCGCCTCCTGCTTCCCAAAAAGTTTAGAACAAGCCAAAAATACCTCTGTCTGACTTTTCTCCTATTGGTGTTCTCTTGTATGAATAAAATGATGGGTCGCTTGTCCAGTTAAGATACGATTTTTTTACAGCGTTATACATCTTTTGTGCAATGAGTGGATGCAGATAGTTGCCCCACTTCTGGCTGTCATACAAATATTGGGGGGCGGAGAGATATACGTTGTCATTTTTACGAATAGTATCGCTGGAATACGTTTTGTCGGCTATCCAGCTGTCTAATTTGTCCTTGCTGAATGGGGGAAACAGGCTGCCCCTTCCTATAGAAATAATATTCTTGGCGTATATATAATTGTTGTATGGATCTAAGTCGTTATTTAATCTTTCTATAAATATATTCTCTCCAATCAGAACCATATCCCTGTTATATTTTGACCAAAGGTCGTATACATATATATTTTTAGCAAAAATACATGTAGTTTGTGCCTGCCAGTTACCTAAATTAAGAATGACATTTTCGCCCTTGACAAATATTAAATCAATAGACGGTTTTTTTTCATTTGTTGAACAATATAATCCTATGTTTTTGCCTTCAAAAATAGCAGCACTTACACCATAATTATATGCTACCCAATCACTAATCCTTACAAATTCTGTGTCATCTATATGATTAATTTTGATATTTTTGACCTGTTCAGGGGATACTATATTTGTATATACGCGTCGTTGGTCGGTATATCCTGTAGCATTCAGGCTTTTTACCAATGCAGCATCTATTTTTCCCTTTATTTCCTCAAATTGCTCCATCCAGTCAGATACTGCCGGATCGTCTGTTTCTGAATCATCTTCCAGCTCATCCTCTTCCGTGTCATCTTCTTCTATGCCGGAGGATGCGCATGCCGTGTTCTGCTGGGCATTCTCTTCTTCCCTCAGGGCATCAGCAATATCTTCCAGCATAACATCAATGCCCAGAGCCTGGCAGACAGCAAACAGATCCTGAGCCTGTTCTCCTGACAGAGTGATTTCTCCGAGCTTGTCTGCTTCGGCTGTTCCCTCATGGGTGCGCAGCCAGCGCTGAAGTGTTCCGTCCTGATACAGGCTGAGAAGCTCGGTTGACGGATGCTCGCGAAGGTCAGCAAGCGAGCTGATCTTCTCACCGTCAAGGACCAGCTCTTGAAGCGCTTTGCGTTGGATTTTCATTTTGAATCCCCTTTTTAATCTCCCGGGATGGGTATGTTTGAAACGGAGTCATTGCCGTTAGCCGCAGCGGCCCGCATCACGCAGCCTGCGGCAACCTGATGTCACAGAACAATTGATTATGCGGCAAGGCAGGCAATACTTTTTGTTACCAGGCGAAAACCCGGCTCAAAATGAAGTTTTCGGATAGACTGGGGGAGGGCCAATTCCCTCCCCGTAACTCAAAGTGGTATCTTTTCGTGCTGTTCAGCGTGGTTATTGCAGCTTGCAGGGTATATCCCCATACTTATTGGGAGCAGGCTGTGACGGGAGGCAGCAAAAAACGATTATTGCTATGCTGCCAATACCGGTCAGATAGAGCAGCTGCCACCAGCCTGTACGGCCTGTGTCATGCAGTCTGCGAGCTCCGACCGCATAAAATGGAACATACAGAGGCAGACCGAGCAAAAGTCCCCATTCTCCCAGTGCGAGAATACCAAAGCATTGAACAATACCTACCAGCAGATAAAACCACCAGTATTCAGCACGTGATGCACGCCCCTTAAAGTCAATAAACTTCTTAAAGCATATACTCAGTGCCTCAGGAAATGACATCATAGACTGGAAGGGGGCTTGAGACGGCTGGGCAGTG
>CAVFAM010000268.1:0-5825 GCA_963620375.1 Bacteroidaceae bacterium | reverse complement strand
AGGTTTTATATAAACAAGTTGTTGAACAACTTCAGGCCTCTCAGGAGATTTCAGACTATGCGACGACATATTCGTCTATGAAACCTAAGGAGGCAGCTGCAATCTTTGACACCATGACAGATAATCTTAGTCTTGTGGCAGATATTTTACAGGCGATGGATGCTGAATCCAGAGCTAATATCTTAGGCAAGATGAACGCAGATACTGCGGCTAAGGTTACAGAAATCATGCAGCCCGATGGAATGTAGCAAAAACAAAATTTAATCTTAAGGAAAGGAGGAGAGACAATGGATGGAGTTAATCTTATTAAACAGGCATTCAGCACTAATGCAGTAAAGACATCAGTCAGCAATTCAAAGCTTGGGAATACCAATTCGTCCTTTACTGATTTTATGGGAAAGACATCTGTACAAAATACAGCTAATCCCAAGACAAATACAGCCCAGACATCTGGAAACGGATACGAGCAGTATAAGTATACAGAAAAAAATATACAGGCGTCAGATAAGACCCCGGATCAGATTAAGATGGATGATGTGGCTCAGAGCACAGATGATATGAAGGATGAGCTTATATCTACAGTAGCAGAGGATTTGAATGTCAGTGAGGACGATTTGCTTACAGCAATGGAAAATCTTGGACTGGTATGGACTGATTTGCTCAATCAGCAGAATCTGGCAGACGTTGCAGTTGAGTTAAATATATCAGGTGATTCTACAGAATTACTTCTCAATTCAGATTTTCAGAATGCGCTTATGGATGTAAACCAGCTGGTGACAGCTGCAGCCGCTGAGCTTGGAATGGATGCTGACCAGTTTACAGATATTGTTGCCCAGATGACTCAGGTTGAGCCAGAGGATGCCGCAATGCTTGGAGACATCATTGGTAAGGCATTAGATGATGTTAAACAAAAGCCAGAAGATAAGGCGGTAAATCTTGTAAGTAATGTGGAAACAGACGCTGTTGCAGAAACAGAACCAGACCAGGCATCAGAGCCAGTCGAATTGACTGTAGATGATACAGCAGGCTATAACCAGCAGGAGACAGAGACTTCAGAAGAATTTTCAAATTCTGACAGTGACGATGACAGCGCTGGAAGAGATAACCTCGGTGCAGAAAGAAATACTGGCGAAGTATTAGTGGCACAGGATTCAGGCACAAATGTACTGACAGATTTAGATGTTGATACAGTAAATCCTGAACCAGAAAGCTTTGTATCGACAGATACTGCAGAGCTTATTAACCAGGTGGTTGACAATATCAAGCTCAACGTGTCACAGGAAACCACATCAATTGAGATGCAGCTTAACCCTGAGAATCTTGGTAAGGTCTATGTACATCTGTCATCAAAGGAAGGCACAGTAAATGCGCAGTTTACTGCTACAAATGAAGTGGTCAAGGAAGCTCTTGAGGCACAGGTTGTTGCTTTGAGGGAAAACTTAAACCAGGCTGGTGTAAAGGTTGATGCAGTAGAAGTTACTGTTTCGTCCCATGAGTTTGAGAGAAATCTCGAGCAGGATCAGTCGAGAGAAGAGCAGGAAGGCGAGTATCAGGAAGCTGCTGCCAAGCAGAGAAGAAGAAATATCAATATGTCTTCACTGGATGAACTTGAAGGTCTTATGACTGAGGAAGAATCTCTCGTAGCACAGATGATGAGAGACAATGGTAATTCAGTCGATATGACTGTATAATAATTAAGGAAAGGAGTAATTTATGGCAATTATAGCTAAGGTAGATAATGGCAAGATTGATTCGTCGGTTTCGACTGATAAGGCTGCAGCTAAGAACACTAATACCAATATTGGAAATTCTACACTGGGATATGACGAGTTCCTTAAGCTTCTGACAGCAGAAATGCAGTACCAGGATCCACTTGAGCCTACATCAAATACTGATTATGTGGCACAGATGGCTACATTCTCACAGCTTGAAGCAACATTATCAATGAAGGATTCGCTTACCACATCATCAGACAACACTATTAAGGCTATGGCTAACCAGCTCGTTGGGCAGGAGGTTGTGGTTGAGGATGATGAGTCTTCAACTGGATATGCAGATGGTATTGTTGACTATGTTATGTACGAGGATGGAGAAATCTATATTTCAGTTAATGATAAGCTCTATTCAATCGACAAGCTTGACACAATTTCTACAAAGGATTACCATGAAGCAGTTGTGTCTGCAAATACAATACACAGCATGATATCAGCGTTACCTTCTATCAGTGATATTACATATTCGTATAAGAAGGCTGTTGAACAGATAAGAGAGCTGTATGACGGACTTACAGATTATCAGAAGAAATATGTGAGTGATGATGATTTGAATACTCTTAAGCAGTACGAGTCTAAGATGGATGAGCTTGAGAAGCTTGAAAAGAAGGATGAGACTGATGAGAGCGGCAGCACTGACAGCACAGAAGGAACTGGAAGTACAGATAGTGAAGGAACTACTGACAGTACAGAAGGAACCGGAAGCACAGACAGTGAGGGAAGTACTGAGACTGAATAACATATGGCTGTACATTATGGAGGCGTTACTGTATGGAAAAAATAACAAATCAGTTTTCTTCCATTGAACAGGTTACAAGTCAATATCTGAATAATAAGACGGTTAATAATACTTCTCAAAGCAGTGATGTATCATTCGAGGATGTCTTACGACAGACTGCCCTTGAAAAGGAGACAGGACTTAAGTTTTCCAAGCATGCATCAATGAGACTTAACGAGAGAGACATTACCCTGACACAAAATCAGAGCGCAAGACTTGAAAATGGTGTAGATGCTGCAAGTAAAAAAGGAATAAATGATTCTTTGGTTCTTGTAGACAATCTGGCATTTATTGTCAATGTACCAAACAAGACAGTTGTGACAGCAATGGATCAAACAGAAACAAATAGTAATGTATTTACAAATATTGATGGCGCGGTAATTATGTAGCTGGACCTTATGGGAGCTATCATTTCTGACTGACAGATGAAATGATAAACTGCGTCGTCCGGTAAGGAGGACAATTAATTATGATGAGATCACTTTACTCTGCTGTGTCCGGACTTAAGACACATCAGACAAAGATGGACGTTATTGGTAACAATATCGCCAACGTTAACACAGAGGCATTCAAGGCTTCTTCAGTTAGATTTAGTGAAATTATGTACCAGACAACTTCTTCAGCTTCTTCAGGAAACGGAGCTGCAGGAACTGGTGGTAAGAACGCAAAGCAGATTGGTCTTGGTGTAACAACAGGTTCTACAACAGTATCAATCACAACATCAGGCTCTGCTGAGACAACCGGCAATCCATTTGATATAAAGCTTACAGATAAGAACTCTACAAACTTTTTCGTGGTAAGTGATGGAACAAGCACATTCTTTACAAGAGCTGGAGACTTCTATGTAGATGGAAATGGCTACTTATGTATGAGCTCTACAGGCTACACATTACAGGGATGGCAGGTAGATGCAAACGGTACTGTAATTGTTGATTCGGTTACACCACTTCAGGTTATGTCACCACAGAACCAGACATCTGCACCTGAGTCTACAACACTTGCCTATGTATCTGGAATTATTGACAAGAATGATTCAAATGCAAATGACGATGCTGTAGGAAGAACAATCACACTTGGTCTGTTTGATGATTTGGGATATAAGTATACAGCCAAGTTCAATATCACAAAAAATGCCGCAGATGGTGAGTATTCTGTTAAGCTTACAGACATCCTTTCATCTGGAACAAGTACAACAGCAAAATCAATCTTTGAGCTGGATGCAGATGGTAACTTCGTTACAACAGATGCTAATGGAAATACAGGAGATGTTGTATACAACGGAAGAGCCTACAATCTGGATGATTTATTCAATGAGGCAACACTTAAGTTTAATGAGACAGATGGTACTTTCAGTTATATTAATAATGCAAACACACCTGCCGCAGATGCTGCTACCAATAAAGAGGTAACACTTAACCTTGGACTCCTCCGTACAGAGGATACAGTCAATGCGGCTACACCAGAGAGTAATTTCTCAAATATTACAATGGACTGGAGTGCAGCCCGCAACTACAACAACAGCGGTACATCTACTATTGCAGCTACTAACGGAAATGTCCAGGGTCTTGGAACAGGAAAAGCCCTTGGAGCATTGACAGGTATCTCTGTAAATGGAGATGGAACAATCTACGGTTCATATGATAATGGAAATACTGTATGCCTTGGTCAGATTGCAGTAGCACAGTTTGCAAACGCATCTGGTCTTGAAAAGGTAGGAGAGAACTGCTACCAGACAACACTTAACTCTGGTGAGTTTGATGGCGTTGGAGTTGCAATCGATGCTGACGGAAGTTCGATGGAGTCAGGTGTACTTGAAATGTCAAACGTTGATTTGTCAGGACAGTTTACAGATATGATTATCACACAGAGAGGCTTCCAGGCAAACTCAAGAGTAATCACTACATCAGATACACTACTTGAGGAACTTATTAATCTTAAGAGATAATAATGGATATTTGGGGGTACAGTAAAGGCTGTTCCCCCAACATTTTGTATAATTAATAACTTTTTTCGACTTTTTTGTGCAAAGTAAGTAGACAAGTATAACAAAGTTTTGTAAAATTAGATATAGAAAATTTAGAAAAGGGAAGGTGTACATTGTGGATATAGCTTCACTTGCCGGCGTAATTGTCGGACTGGTAATGGTTGTCTTCGGAATTCTTTCCAGCGGTGGAAATATTGTAAACGATTTCGTTGACGCACCATCAATACTTATTACAATTGGAGGATCTTTAAGTTCGGTTATAGCCGGTAACAAGCTGGCTGACTTTATAAATGGACTTAAATCTATTTCGTTGCCATTTAAGGACAATACTAAGGATCCGTCTGAGACGATTAAGACTATAATTGATCTTTCTAACGTAGGACGTAAGGAAGGTCTTCTTGCATTGGAAGAAGCAGCGGGCGACATAGAGGATGAGTTCCTCAAAAAAGGAATAATGCTCGTTGTAGATGGTACAGACCCGGAGTTAGTCAGAGGTATTCTTGAGACAGACCTTATGTGTCTTGAGGACAGACATAAGAAGGTTATTTCCTTCTGGGAATACTGGGGTGAGATGGGACCTGCATGGGGTATGATTGGTACCCTTATTGGTCTTGTTAATATGTTAAAGAACCTTGAGGACGCATCGACAATCGGACCTAACATGGCGGTTGCCCTGCTTACTACATTATATGGTTCCCTGATTGCCAACTGGCTGTGCGCACCTTTTGCGAATAAGCTTAAGGCAAACAATGCGATAGAGGTTACGCTTAAGACAATAATTATCGAAGGTCTCCTGTCAATACAGGCAGGCGAGAACCCTCGTGTAATTGAAGAGAAACTTAAATCATTCCTGGCACCATCTGCCAGAATTGATGCTACAGCGGATGGTGGAGGTGAAGAGTAGTGGCTAAAAAACGTCAGGAAGAACCTAAAAAGGGTGCGCCGGCGTGGCAGTCTACTTTCTCTGATCTGATGAATCTGCTGCTCTGTTTCTTCGTGCTGCTGTTCTCAATGTCAACAGTAGATGCGGAAAAATTCGAGATGGTAATTGCATCCCTGCAGAGCAGCATGAGTATTTTACCGGCTGGTGGTTCGACAATCGGAGATGGAGATATGGTTTCTGCTGGTGTGAATCAGCTTGAGTTTCTCGACAGCTATTATAATGATTTGGCAAACTCACAGACTATGAATGAAAATGACGTAGATGGTGAGGAGAAAAATGTTTCTGAAGCCTACAAGGAGCAGGAGCTGGCTGAATCAGAGCAGATGGCTGAGGATGTTCAGAATGCTG
>CAVFAM010000267.1:0-3680 GCA_963620375.1 Bacteroidaceae bacterium | reverse complement strand
CAACCTGTCATGGGGAGTAACACCTGTACTCCTGCAGGAAAAGAGTGATTTCTTTGAGCTTATCGAGCACGCATCATGTGTATGCAAGACTCAGGGACTGCTCAAGAGTGGCGAGACTGTTGTATTTACAGCAGGAGTTCCAATCGGAATGAAGGGCGCTACTAACATGATAAAGGTACACACAATCAACTAATTCTTGACACGGATATATGTCTGTGCTAGATTTTAGGTATATTAAAGAGGAAAGAGAGGTAGCAAATATGTTAAATGTAAGAGAGATTGTAGCAATTGAATATATTGATACCTCGGTTATGCCTTTTTAGATAATAAAGTATGCAATAAAAGCTGCCAGTGGCAGATTGCTGTATTGCGTGTCTAAATTATTAGTGATTTTAAGCCGTGGTTTTTTACCACGGCTTTTTTTGCCAAAGTATGCAAAAAAGCTGTCAGTGGCAGGTTTTCTGTATGCCTGAATGTGTAAAAATAATCATGATGCTGCTTAGAAATAAAATAAGCGGGTATAATCACACATCTTAAATTATATGTCATGAACTGAGATATCAATATATTCCCATAATTAATTGTATTTAAGAAGCCGTAGTTAATAATCGAATTTGATGCAAAACAGATTTGTGAAGAAGAAATGGAGAATATTAAATTGAGTTCAAATTATAAAAAACATGACAAACGAAATAGCAATGAAATTATTAATAATGATACAAAAAATAATAAAATTAAAAACAGTAATATCAAAAACATCGACATCATAATAAGAAAAGAAACCCCGGAGGATTATAAGAAAACCGAATATATGGTCATGCGTGCCTTCTGGAACCTGCACGTACCAGGCTGCAACGAGCATCTGCTGGTACACAAATTGCGTGATTCCAAGGATTATCTGCCAGATTTGAGCAGGGTGGCAGAGCTTAATGGACAGATAGTGGGTGTCATCATGTATTCAAGGGCGTGGATTAGGAATGACAGGGAAGAATTTGAAATAGCCAGCTTTGGACCGCTGTGTGTGGAGCCTACGCTTCATAATATGGGAATAGGAAGGAGACTTTTGGAGGAGACGCTTCCCCTTGTGAAGAAGGCTGGATATGCTGGCGTATGTATCTTGGGTGAACCTGGGTATTATCCTAAGCTTGGATTTAAGACAGCAGACAACTACGGCATTACAGATGCAGATGGAAACAACTATCATGCGCTTATGGCATACGCTTTTGATGATGAAGCCTTTGCAAAGGTGCATGGCAGGCTGTATGAGGCGGAGGTGTTTGAAAGCTGTGAGGATGAGACAGAGATAAGAGAGTTTACTAAGAATTTTCCTTATCACAAGCCGCTTAAATTGTCCTGCCAGTGGCTTCATGAGGACAGACTCGGACGTATCAGTCAGGTGCAGAAGAATATATACAAAATCAGATTTTTTGAAAAAGAAATCCTTGCAAAGCTTAAGGGAACCTACGCAGGAGAGCTTCCGGTGGCAGGAGACTATGTGACATTTATTTATAACCAGCAGGGAGAGTCTGTAATTACATCCCTGTGCGAGAGAAAGAGCCTGTTAAAACGCCCTAAGAACATGAAGGAACAGGCTATGGTGGCAAATTTTGATTATGTGTTTATAGTGTCGTCCCTGAATGAAAACTATAATTACAACAGGATAGCCAGGTATGTGTCTCTTGCCCTGCAGGGAGGCGGAATCCCGGTTGTTGTTCTCACAAAGGCTGACCTGTGCAGTAATCCAGGCAGATATGTCCGTGAGATAGAGGGTTTGTCTGACCAGGTGCATGTCCACACTATCAGTGCCCTGTATGGAATCGGGCTTGATGAACTGAAGGAGTATATGCTTCCCGGAAAAACCATTGCAATACTCGGTTCATCGGGAGTAGGCAAGTCCACTCTTGTAAATGCACTTGCAGGACAAAACATTATGGAGACCGGTGCAATCAGAGAATATGATGCAAAGGGACGCCACACGACCACACACAGGGAGCTGATTGAGCTTGATAATGGTGTGACCCTGATTGATACACCGGGTATGAGAGAGCTTGGAATGGGAGATGTAGGGGATGGAATAGACGAGACCTTTTCTGACATCATGGAGCTTGCATCCAAATGCAGGTTCAGGGATTGCAGGCATGACACAGAGCCGGGATGTGCGGTAAAGGCAGCCATTAAAGATGGCTCATTAAGCCATGGACGTTTTGAGCTGTATAAGAGCCTGCAGCGTGAAAATGATAACAGAGCAAAGATGAAAGCAATTTCAAAGGCTCGCAAGCAGATAAAGAACAGAAGATAGACATATTTTTTTGCAAAAAAGTCCTGCCCGCATAGTGTCTTGTATACAATAGCGGGCAGGGCGAATTATTGGAAAATCTGAATTTGATAAATCTTAGTCATAGTGCTGCCTTAATACATGCTTAGCTGATGTATCCATGGTGAGCCTTCATTTGGAATAAGCCACGTCAGACTGGGTGAACGCTGGCAGTTGTTCAGCCAGCTTCTGCATCCTCTCGTCAGCCTCAGCCATAAGCTCAGAGCAGTGTCTCAGTTCATTGTGCATTTCCTCGGTAAACTCAATGTCTTTTTTGTAGCGGAGCTGATGCTCGGTGCTTGCCCAGAAATTCATGGCAATTGTCCTGAACTGCATCTCAACCGGCACCTGTGCCTTGTGGTCTGAGAAATAGACATCTACCATGACGATGAGGTGGAGACTTCTGTAGCCATTTGGCTTTGGATTTTTTATGTAGTCCTTTACTTCAATCAGAGTCACGTCCTGCTGGCTTGTCAGCATATTAGCCACGCTGTACACATCTGATATAAAAGGGCAGATGACCCTGACGCCCGCTATGTCGTGGAGATTTAACATCATATTGTTGAGAGTAAGCGGTATGTTTTTGCGCTTCATTTTCTTGGTGATGCTGTCAATGGACTTTACCCTGCTCTTTATATTCTCGATAGGGTTTCGGTCGTTACCAAACTTGAACTCATTGTTTAAAATCTGAAGCTTGGCTGTTATTTGCTGTATGCCTGCCTCGTAGAAAAACATAATCTGCTGGTACTGGTTTTCTACGGACATAAATGATGTATCAGAAGGGAGGAGAATGTCATCCCCGTCCTCGCTGACCACAATATCTACTTTTTCTTCATTAGTGCTGCCAGAATTGCTGTATGAAATCTGGCTCAATATATCTGTCATAAAATATACCCCCGTAAATCTTATGAGTCTATTTTAACATATATTCCCATTAATAAATCTAATGTTATTATTAATTTTGTGTAAAGAAAAATTGCTTGATTTTAATAATTTGTCAAATGATATGTCGTTATTGACAGTGAAAAAAGTGGAATTTATAATGTAAAGTATTAATTAAAAATTTATAAAAAATTTATTGTACAAATAGGGAGAAAAAATGGCTGGATTAAAAGATACTTTTACAAAAGGGATTACAACATTAAATGTGAAAACTAATAATTTTATGGAAGAGTCAAAATGCAAGACATATATAACAACATTAGAAAATGAAATTAGAGGGTTGAAACAAAAACTTGGAGAAGATGTGTATACGGACTGGAAAAATAAGAATGATATATCCATAGTTGTTGAAGAGATTTGTAAACAAATTGAAAGCAAATATCAAGAAATAGAGGCTCAGAAGTTAAGGATAGAAGAGCTTATG
>CAVFAM010000266.1:0-2551 GCA_963620375.1 Bacteroidaceae bacterium | reverse complement strand
TAAATGAATCATATTGTAGCAGTTGTTGTAACTTACAATAGAAAAGAATTACTGAAAGAATGTATTGAGAATTTACTTTTATCAGATACAAAATGTGACATTTTAGTTGTTGATAATCACAGTACAGATGGCACAGAAAAAAGTATATATGAGTATATACAAAGGAAAGATATAGTTTATTGGAATACGGGCAGTAATCTTGGTGGGGCTGGAGGTTTTTCATATGGAATTAGAAAAGCTATTGAGATGGGATATGACTATGTGTGGTTAATGGATGATGACTGTATGGTTCACAGAGACAGCCTGACAGAGTTCGTAAAAGCACATAATAAGATAGTGAATGAGAGAAATGAGAAGTATGGCTTTCTTTCAAGCAAGGTTTTATGGAAGGATGGCCAGATATGCCAGATGAATGTGCAACGGTATCCGTTGACTCAAAATATAAAGGATTTTTCACAGAATTTACAACCTGCATACATGGCATCATTTGTTTCCTTGTTTATGTCAGCAGAAATAATAAAAGAGATGGGATTGCCAATAAAAGAATTCTTTATATGGTCAGATGATTGGGAGTATACAAGAAGAATTTCACGAAGATACCCATGTTTTGTTGTCACAAGGAGTGAAGTGACTCATAAATCAGCATCAAATATTGGAGCTAAAATTGAAAATGATTCAAAAGAACGATTAGATAGGTACAAATATCTTTATAGGAATGATGTATATTTGTATCGAAGAGAAGGCATAAAGGGGTTTACATATGAAACAGGAAGAATCATAGCACATTGTTTGCGTGTTATATTTAAATCAAAGGATTCCAAAATGGATAAATTAAAGATAATAATAGGCTCTACAATTAAAGGATTTAGTTTTAAGCCTGAGATTGAATTTGTAGGAGAACAAAATGATTAGAGACAGGGAAAAAACAGATGAGAAGAGGATTTTGCAGGTGAATGTAGACCAAATAGATTATGGCGGGGTATATGCGCTCGTAATGGGGATATATAAGGAACTGAGAAAACATTCGGATATACAATTTGATTTTTGCTCTTTTGAAAAATTTCAAAATGCAGAAGAAATAAAAAAAATAGAAGCTATGGGGGGACACGTATATTATATTGGCTATGAGGGGAATAAGATACTTAGACAGTTTATACACTTTCATAGATATAGAAAATTTTTAAAAGAACATAAATATCATACAATACATGCTCATGGAGATTTGGCATTTAAGCTGTTCATTTATTCTTTTGGAGCAAAGAGTTCGGGAGTAAAAAAGATAATACTTCATTCTCATAGTTCAGGAGCGGATGGGACACACAGAAAAATTAAATCATTGGCACATAAAATATTTCGACCATTGATAAGTTATACAGCGACTGATTACCTGGCATGTTCTGAAAAGGCAAAAGAGTGGATGTATACCAGCAAAATACAGAAAAGAGCGGTTGTCATAAAAAATGGAATTGATGCCTCCAGATATGCATATAATCAGGATTTGAGAAATTATCTTAGAAAAAAATACAATTTGGAAAATAAATTTGTGATTGGGCAGATAGGAGGATTCAAATACGTTAAAAATCATGCGTTTTCGCTGAAGGTTATGCAAGAGTATTTAAAGTGTGATGAGTCAGCAGTTATGATATTTGTAGGAAAAGGTGAATTGGAAAAAGATATTAGAAAACTTGCCACGCAATATGATTTAAATGACAGGGTTGTATTTTGGGGAGGCTCAGATGAGGTAGATAAACTGCTTCAGATGATGGATGCTATTATTATGCCATCATACTTTGAAGGACTGCCAATGGTTGCTATAGAAGCACAGGCATCAGGGCTTCCAATTATACTATCAGATAATATAACAAAGGAGGCGAAAGCATCTGACAGAGTATACTTTGAAAGCATAGCAGCTACAGACGAGTGGATAGATAGATTGAAACAGATAAAAGTAGATAATAACAGGCATAATAGAAATGTTGGTTTAGTTCAATTAGAAAAGAGTGGGTTTGATATAAAAAACACTACAGAAAAGATAGCGGAGTTATATAAAGATGATTAGTTTTTTAACGGCACTTTTTCTGACCTTTGTATTACTTGTACCAATGCAGTATGCAGGTAAGCGGAAAAAAACAATTAAACTTACGACACTAAATGGTGTTAGATATTATGAAAAGCATGACAAATGGTATTATTTGTGGTATTTGTTTGCTGTTGCTCCGATTCTCTTTGTGTCAGCATTTAGAGACAGGTCTGTCGGCAGTGATAATCGAGGCATTTATTATTCGACCTTTATAAGGACAATTCGTGGAACAGAGGATAAACATTTTGAAATTGGATTCAGACTACTGGTTAAAGCGATTAGCAGCGTGACAGATAATTATCAATGGTTTGATATTGTTACATCACTATTTATATTGGGAGTTTTATTTTATGTTATAGAACGAGATTCTAATAATATAGCATATAGTTATTTATTATTTATCATATCAGGAATGTATATATATAGCTTGTCGGGAATCAGACAATATGTTGCAATCGTAATTATGATGGC
>CAVFAM010000265.1:0-2338 GCA_963620375.1 Bacteroidaceae bacterium | reverse complement strand
GAAAAGTGGGAGTAGTATAATAGGAAAAGTTGACAAATTCGGTTGTTTTACATTACCTAAGAGGAATTGACACGTTCCTTGAATAGCTCTAAGGTCAATACTAACATCTTGTTTAACATTACCTAAGAGGAATTGACACAAAACAGAGCCAATAATAAAAAATACGATGTCCATGTTTTACATTACCTAAAAGGAATTTCCCCACAGGCAATCTAAGCAATTCCATAGATTGCCTCATCTAAAATTACCCAAAATATACTATTATAATTGAATATAAAACCTAAAAATGTTATCATATTTTTAGTACAGTTTGACTAATAGAGGGAATGGAAATGTTTATTAATTTTACAAATCATGGCAGTTCAAGATGGTCTGAGGTTCAACTTAGGAAGGCACTAGAATATGGCAGTATCGTAGATATTCCGTTTCCAAGGGTTGAGCCAAATTGTACCAGAGAAACAATCCAGAATATGGCAGATAGCTATGCTGCACAAATTATTGATATGAAGCCTGATTGCGTACTTTGTCAGGGGGAATTCTGCCTGTGTGTGGCGGTAATTGAGAGACTTAAGGCAAAAAACATCAAAGTTGTTGCCGCATGCAGTAAGAGAGAGGCAGAGGAGATTGTCACAGAGCATGAGACTAAGAAAATCTCCAGATTTGCATTTGTGCAGTTTAGAGAATATTGATTCAAAAGAGGGGAGAAAATATGAATATACTTTTATTGTCTATGAGCAGTTTCCCAAAGGGAGAGAAGATTATTGACGCAGATGGAAACGAAGTCAGAAAATTGCAAAAGAGTAAATTTACATATGATAATAGTAATGGGCAGAAAATTGAGCGGGAGTATTACAGCCAGTTAGAGCCAATAACAAGAATGCTGATAGAAGAGGGCAGGCAGCCTGACGAAGTAATCATGTTATGTACAGATGAGTCTATAGGAAAAAAGTACATTGCATGTGATGATGAGCAGGTTTTATTAATTTCTCCATGTGAATTTTATGAGAGGAGAATCAATGAACTGGTAGAGCCTGGCAAGAAAATTGTATACACTAAGATACCGCAGAGCCTTAATAAGGGAGTTATAGATCCAGATTTACCAGAAAGCAAGAGAGATGCTGTAGCAGAGGTGGCATCCTATCTGTTACAGAAGAAAAAGGAAAATGATGATTTGCATGTGTGGATAGATACTCAGGGTGGTATGAGAGACATATCGCTGTTAATGAATGCTGTTGTCTCATTGCTTAAGACAAGTGCCATTAGTATAGAGGACATTTATTCTATCAATTTTACAGATGGAATTGGCAAGGTAATGAAGCAGAACGACACATATCGTATATTTGAATTCGTATCAGGAATGAATGAATTTATCGAGTATGGCAGAACGGATCAGCTTATAAAGTATTATAAGAATATAGAACAGAAGAAGCTACCAGAAATCATTAATGTAATGCAAAGCTTATCTAATGCTATCATGGTGTGCGATACAGAGGCATTTGATGACGAGTTGAAAGAATTGAGAAAAGAAATTAAAAATTATGACGGAAGCGAAAATGATGTATTGTTTTCTATTTTTATAGAGCAGATACGTGTCGATTACAAGAATCTGTTAAATGACAACTGTACAGTGCTGGATGTAATCGAATGGCTCAGTTCAAAGAAGATGTATCAGCAGACACTTACATATCTGGAATCAAAGACACCAAATGAATGGAGAGAAAGAGGAATTCTTAATTTTACAGACATAAATGAGATTGACGAGGACAGAAAAAATGAATTTCTTGTGGCTGAGATTAATGCATTTATAGGGTGCTTATATGATGTTGATGCTATAAGAAAAGAGATTAATAAGATAAAAGATGGACAGTCTGATTATAAAACAATATGTGATACAGATGGATTAATCAAAAAAAATGCAGACTTTTATAAATTTTTATGGGCACGGAGTATTAGCAGTGACGAAAGTCATAAGCTCTTTGTACATTATAAAAATAAAAAGTATAAAAACATATATGTAACAACAAATGTAGAGGATAGTGATACTTCAAAACTATATATGCAATTATTTATGTATAAGGTGTTGAAGGAAGAAAGAAATATATGGTGTCATATGTTAGCAAAAAGCCATATGGAAATAGATGACTTAAATGATTTGATAGAGATGTTTATAGCAAATGGAAGGGAACTATACAAATGAAAACAGAACTTTTAGACAAAGAAGTACTGGCTATGTATGATGTCAGGGGGATTCAGTCATACATCTTTAAAAGCAATAAAGCAAAGGAAATAATCGGAGCGTCTGTTATTGTTGCAAATATAATAACAGACGGATTAAAAA
>CAVFAM010000264.1:0-5244 GCA_963620375.1 Bacteroidaceae bacterium | reverse complement strand
GATGAGATAGATGCCATAGGAACAGCCCGCCAGCTGACAGGCTCCAATGCTGTGCTCAATGCACTTTTGACTGAGATGGACGGCTTTAAGGATAACGGAGAGACCACAGTCTTTGTAATGGCGGCTACAAACCTTATAGGCATAGACAGTGCTCTGGCAAGACGTTTTGACAGAACCTTCCTGATTGACTTACCGGATGAAAAGGGGCGTAAGTGGTTTATTGACCATATGCTTACAAAATATAAGGATTATTTTGAGGTATCAGACCAGGAGATAGACAGCATAGTTTCCCGATCTGCGAACATGAGCCTGTCAAATCTGGAAAACTTCATAGAGTCGGCAGTCAGGGAAGCTATAAGGAAAAATATTAAGCTGGGTGACGACCTGTTTGACAGCATATTTGAGATGAGCAGCCACGGAGAGACAAAGGAGCATGATTCTCTGGAGGACGTGGAGCACACGGCATACCATGAGGCAGGACACGCTATTGTGGAGCTGGTAAATGGGTATGTACCTGAATTTATCAGCGCAGTAGCCCGCTCAAACTTTGGCGGCTATGTCAGGCCAGAAAGGCTTAAGGAGCATCCGACCAAGCAGAGTCTTCTGAACCGTATCTGCACAGGCATGGGTGGACGTGCGGCAGAGATGGAATTCGGGTATGGAATTACTCCTAGTGCTTCAAGCGACTTAAAGAATGCCACAAGTCTGGCAAAGACCATGGTCTGCGAATACGGCATGTATCAGGATGAGATAGGACTCGCTGTATTTGACAGCGGGGACTGGGGTAAGGATGAGCAGGTAAGGAAGCTTATAAACCAGATTCTGGCGGATGAGCTGGAGAGGGCAAGGCGCATAGTCAGGGAAAATACCAAAGAGGTGACAAGGATAGTTGAAGCCCTGCTAAACAGCCCTCAGAAGTCCCTTACCAAGAGCCAGCTGGCTGAGATATATGATTTGAGTATAGGCAAAGGAGGGGAAAAGGTGTATGATTAAATTAGTTTATGATTTTGATATGTATACGCTTAAGATATCGTTTGTATCTCTGGCTGAAAATGAGGAGACAGAGACCATAGGCAGCTATTGTCTGGACTATCCGGAGGCGAATATATACGGACCGGGCACCATGTCACTTGGGTATGCCCTGTCGGCAGATCTGGAAACCTTCATGGTGGATAAGTATCTGCGGACGATTGGGATAACAGAGGACAGTGAGCAGGACAGGAAAGCCTTCTTTCATTTGAGGAAAAGCCAGAGGGCAGTGAGGGAGGAGCTGAGAACCAGTCCTGTCGCTCATATCATGTACAAAAACTGGTATTTGGAGATAACAGAGGAGTACCCGATAGAGCGGTTTGAAAAGGTCAGTGAGCCTGTCCTGCACAGAAACGACGGTTTCATTGTGGAAAGCAGCTTAAGGGCTGGCGTAGACTTAAATGAAGTGGCAGAGATAGAGCTTACTGGAAGTGAGTGTGAGTATGAGTTTGTGCGCAGGCATGTCCAGGAAATGTTTGGCAGAGAATGTACATATGTAAAATAAAACAAAATATTATTATAAAGGAGAAAAAATATGAAGTATTATGCAGTAAAAGCAGGAAACACAAAGGAAATAATAGCAGGGGAGTGGAGCGAGGTAGAGCTTCAAATCAGAGAACGCATAACAGGCGTGTCAAATCCAAAATACAAGGGATTTAAGACAGAGGCAGAAGCTCAGAGATATCTGGATGAGGACGACGAGGCAGAGCAGGCAAGTGAGACTTCTCAGGCAGATAAGCCATTTGAGTTTACAACAGATGCAGTTGTGTTTGTAGATGGAAGCAGTAACTTTGATAGCAATGATTTTGATGGTGATGCAAAGAAGGCAAACAGAAAAATCAATAAAAGAGAAGACTTTTATTACTCTTCATATGGAATGATAATCTTCTACAGGGATGGTTCAATATATGTTGAGTCTGCAAAGCTGGTAGATAATAAGGCAACAGACAAGGAGACAAGCTATACATCATATAGAAATGGCTTTACAATCACTAAGGACAAGCAGTTAGAAAAACATGAGCCTTCAAGTGAGACACTTGTAGCGCCAATCGTCTTTCAGGAGAAGGAATTTAATAATGCCTGCCTGCGCACAAGCTGGAATGTATCTTCAGAGGTTGAGGCTGCCAGAAGAGCAGTAGATGTCTGCTTTAACGAAAAGAAGCTTAAGACCTTACATCTTTTCTATGATTGCAGCACTGTAAAAGCTGTTGGCAATGCCTTCAAGGCTGTAACAGGAGAGGCAAATAAACCACAGCTTAACTCAAATATAACAAACTTTGTGGGAAAATTTATGGAAAAATTAAATGACGGAGAGCGCCATGCTGAATTTGAATGGATTCCAGCTCATGCAAAGGGTCCTATGTGGGCTAAATTTAATGACTGCGTAGATATTCTTGCAAAATCAGAAACCTACAAGAGGTCAATAGGAACAACAGAGAACCCTAATCTGGACAAGGAGGGTGTTAAAAACTTCAGAAATAAGCTTGAGTACTCTGAAGATATTACCGAGCATGATGTAGAGTATGTCGTAGATTCCAGAAGAAAAGAGGCATATAACTTTATATACAAGGTATTATCAAACGAGTCAATCAGACCAAAGTTTATATAGTTAAGTATTTCCAAAGTAAAATTTGGGAAAATTAAATTAAGTGTGGCAAATTTCCTGTTTTTATGATATTCTTTTATCCTGTTACTAACAAAATGGAGGAATTATATTATGAAACAGGAAGATTTCAAGCCATATGTTCCGGCAGATAAAGTCACCCCTGAGTTTACTGTGTCATCAATAGTGATGGGTATTCTTCTTGCGGTAATTTTTGGCGCTGCCAATGCATATTTAGGTCTTAGAGTTGGTATGACAGTATCAGCTTCTATTCCAGCAGCCGTTATCTCAATGGCTGTGATTAGAGTAATCATGAAAAAGGATTCAATCCTTGAGAGCAACATGGTTCAGACAATTGGTTCAGCAGGAGAGTCTCTTGCAGCAGGTGCAATCTTTACACTTCCAGCCCTGTTTTTGTGGGCAAAGGAAGGTGTTATGGAGACACCGAGCCTTATAGAGATTTCAATAATCGCACTCTGTGGAGGCTTACTGGGTGTATTTTTCATGGTGCCACTCAGAAATGCCCTTATCGTAAAAGAGCATGGTGTGCTTCCATATCCAGAGGGAACTGCCTGTGCAGAGGTGCTTCTCGCTGGTGAGGAGGGCGGTTCATCTGCCAAGTCTGTATTTGCAGGAATGGGAATCGCTGCGGCATTCAAGTTTATAGTAGATGGTCTTGGCGTGGTGTCAGGAGTTGTCACAGCTCCAATCAAAGCCTTAAAGACAGAGCTTTCTGCTGAGGTATATCCTGCACTTATTGGTGTGGGCTACATCTGTGGAGCAAGAATCGCATCATTCATGCTTGCAGGAGGAATCATAGGATGGTTTGTACTTATACCGGCAATCACAACCTTTGGCGGGGATGCAGTGCTTTACCCTGCAAGCGTACCTATCAGTGAGCTGTATGCCACAGGCGGAGCCAGCGCAATCTGGAGCAGCTATATCAGATACATCGGAGCAGGAGCTGTTGCTGCTGGTGGAATCATAAGTCTTTTTAAGTCACTGCCACTTATTGTGACAACCTTTAAGGATGCCATCAAATCCATGAAGGGCACAAACACAGGCAGCAAGCTTCGTACAGAGCAGGATTTGAGCATGAAGGTTATCGGAATTGGTGTAATCGTTATGATTTTAATTATATGGTTACTGCCACAGATTCCAGTATCACTTATCGGCGCAGTTGTAATTGTGGTATTTGGATTTTTCTTTGCTACAGTTTCATCAAGAATGGTAGGTCTCGTAGGAAGCAGCAATAACCCTGTATCAGGAATGGCTATAGCTACCCTCCTTATCTCTACAGCTCTTCTTAAAATGACAGGAGATTCGGGAGCACATGGTATGCAGGGAGCTATCGCAATCGGTTCTGTAATCTGTATTATCGCAGCTATGGCTGGTGATACATCACAGGATTTAAAGACAGGCTACATCTTAGGTGCTACACCAAAGAAGCAGCAGATAGGTGAGATTATAGGTACTGTCGTAGCTGCACTTACAATCGGTGGAGTGCTTATGCTCCTTGACAAGGCATGGGGCTTTGGTACAGAAGCAATCGCTGCACCACAGGCAACTCTCATGAAGATGATTGTCGAGGGGGTAATGGGTGGAAATCTCCCATGGGCACTGGTATTTATCGGAGTATTTATTTCGATTGCTGTAGAGGTAATCGGTATTTCTTCACTTCCAGTTGCTATTGGACTTTATCTTCCGCTTGAGCTCAGCACTACTATCATGCTTGGTGGACTTATCCGTCTCATTGTGGATAAGAAAAAGGAAAAAGCAAATGCTAAGGAGAAAAACGAGGACGCAGGCAGCGGTATTCTTTTCTGCTCAGGAATGATTGCAGGAGAGGGACTTGTAGGTATTTTACTTGCAATATTCGCTGTTGTGGGAATTGATAAATACATCAATTTATCTGCTTATGTTCCAGCAACTGTATCAACAGTGCTTGGTATAGTTCTCTTAGTAGTTATGGTTGCTATGGTATGGATTGTTGCGAAAGGCAAGAAAAAATCTAACTAATTATGAGTCAGAGTAAGAAGAAAAATGAGACAGTTAGTGCAAACTACCTGGAATATGTACCGGTTCACAAGCCTGAGATAAAATATGAGATATCCGATGATAAGAAGGTGACTCTGTTTCAGGAAAACACAGGTCTGTTTAACTGGATTGCACAGAAGCTGTTTAAAAAACCAAGAATATCACAGATTCATCTGGACGAGATGGGAAATTTCATCTGGCCTCTGATAGATGGTAAGAGAAATCTTATCGAGATATCTGAGCTTGTCCATGAGGAATTTGGTGACAAGGCTGAACCCCTGTATAACAGGCTGGTGCAGTATGTCAAGACGCTTGAAGCATATGGATTTATCAGTGTGAATCCAGGGGCAGAGGCTTCGGGAAATAAGTAATAGGGTTATAAGGGAGAGAATATGTCTGGATTGCAGATTGTATTCTCTCCTTTTTGCAGTATGGGAAAATGCAGAGGTTGTAAATAGCTGGAATATGGTAAAATTAGATATACCATGAATGTATGTGATATAAAGCAGGAGGTAACATATGAAAATATTAAATATAGAAGACAATGTAATAAAACATAACGATATATGTAAGGT
>CAVFAM010000263.1:0-6026 GCA_963620375.1 Bacteroidaceae bacterium | reverse complement strand
ATTACAGATGCAAATGAGATTTATAAGGCTAAAATCAGCAGTCATGAGGATATGCTACTGCTTAATGTGGGAGATATGATTGATATTGATTATGCTGGTAATGAGATTGTGGATTATAGTGTAAAAGAAGGAAGTACGGGCGAATAGCCCGTACTTCCTTCTTTCTATATTAGTTTGACGGTGTGTAATCCGCAAAATATGTAGGATTAAATGTCACACACTCCTCAGTATATCTGTCAATCATGTTAAAGGCTTCATCAGATGTCATATCAGTCAATGTACTATCATCCTTTTCATAAGAACCAGTATTATTATGATACCAGCCTACCTCCTGCTGGCTTTCATCAATATAGTCTGAAAAATAGTAATCAATTGCCTTAAGCTCTGTAGAATTTCTTTCCAATCTATATATACCAAATAAGGTATATGCAGCCCCGCCTGAGCCCTGATAAAACAGTGTATCGTCCGGCATGAGACTATACATATTTCTTGACCAGCTTTCCTCTACCAGTACTGCCTCATTATCCTTTATTGTATACAAAGCATCAATCACTCTTCCACCGCCAATGAGTAACTCATCTACATGGTCATGGTTTATATCTCTCAGTTCATACCCTATGCGTCCCAGTACCTCCTGTGGATTGTCCGCATAGCTGAGAGACTCATCTAATCCTTCCAGATAATATGGATTCTCATAATTAGCACTATAGTATGCGCTGTCATAGTTTACAATAAAGTTGTACACTCCATCCAGTACAGGTATATAGGCTGCTGGTATGCCGTTTTCTGCCATATCTACTCCTGCTGCTTCCGTATTCTCCTGTGGGGCAGACTCTGTTGACTCTGTGTCTACAGCCTCTGTATCTGTAGTCTGCTCAGACTCGATTTCCGCAACGTCAGTATCGTCTGTTTTTGTTGTGTCTTCTGTGTTTGCGTCACATCCTATAAGCATAGCTGCCATACAGGCTGCCAGTGGCAGAAGTATTGTCTTTTTCTTCATGTTTTCTATTCCTCACTTTTCAAACATTTTTTAAAATTATATTATATTACATTTTATACTACATTATATATTACATTAATTGTCCGCCCTGTTATAACCATTCTTCATCTGCTTACTAGCCTCAAACAACACCTTGGTCAAAGTGTCATTAGTCTGCTCCTTTGCCATATCACTGAGCTTCTTATTAGCTTCCTCTGCCAGACTATAGTCTCCTGTCTCACGCATCTTCATGTCATATTCGAGGACGATTCTGTGTCCCTCAGTGGCAACCTTTGCCTGGTATCTCTCGATTTCCTGTATGCACTGTCCGTAATGGGCATCTGCCAGTGCTCCGATTAGACGGCTTCCCCAGTAGAAATTCTCTGTTGACGCCTCAAGGGTTACGTCACTTAAGTATTTTGGCATTTTGCTTACAGCTGTATACAGTGGCAGGGCTGCGTTAAAGGCATTTGAGCCAAAGCATATCCACTCTATACCCTTGATTGGGTCAGGCACATCTGACCTAATCTGGCAGATGGATGTGACTCCGGTTCTGCTGATACCAATTGGACGATATATGCCCTTCTGAGCTGATTCCTGACCAGAATATGGATTGTATGGTGTGCCCTGATAGTATGATGACAATATATATTTTACATCCTCCACAGTTATCTTCCTGTCTGGCACAAGTGACCATGGAATATTGTCGCTCTCCGGCTTAAACTCAGCATCCTCTCCATCCCATTTATGTGAATATGGAGCCAGATAACGTCCCATAAACCAGGCTCTTGGTGTATTGTATACATGGTCCTGGTCTGTTGCAGAGCCGAATGCGTTTCTTGGGTTGAATTTATCTCCCTGATTTAAGTCCAGATGGTTTTCCTCCATAAACTCCCTCAAATCCTTTGAGCACATATATTCCTTCTGTGCGCCAAAGGCATCCTCAAAATCGAAGTAATCCATTCCGAACTGATTTGGAGCTATTACACACTCATCATCCTTTACTCGTCTTGCCATCCAGTGATGACCACCGATTGTCTCAAGCCACCAGACCTCATTTTCGTCGTTAAAGGCTATTCCGTTTGACTCGTATGTGCCGTACTCCTCAAGTAATGATGCAAGACGCATAACGCCCTCTCTTGCTGTCTTTATATATGGAAGCACGAGGACAACTATATCCTCCTCGCCGATTCCTCCGATTGTGTCTTTTTCCCTTCTGCTCTTTGCCTTCTTGTATCTCACAAGTGGGTCGGCAGCAAGTACACGAGGGTTTGATGTAATAGTCTCTGTCGCTGTCATGCCTACATTTGCCTCATTTATTCCTGTAGCAGCCCAGATTCCATCCTTGGGATTTACGCTAGGGCATGATGTATATCTCATGGGATTGTCCGGCAGTTCAATTTCTACATGGGACAGAACACTCTTATACTTTTTAGGCTGCTTATCCGGATTTACTACTATAATCTTTTTCTCGTCAAAGAAACCATCATCAGTCCTTGCTATCATTGTTGTGTTGTCATTGCTGGCCTTCTTACCAACCAGAATTGTTGTACATGGCATATTTTTATCCTCTTTTCTTTCCTGATTTATTGATACTTATGTGAAAATAAATTTATGGAGAAAGCTTGTATCATCACCCCATAAGTATTCCTTCCAGTTTATTGAATTCAATAGGCTTAGACAAATATTCATCAAAGCCCTCCGCTATAAGCTCCTCTCTGACACCCTGTATTGCATTGGCGGTCAGCGCAATTATCCTGCATCCGCCAGAAAAATCATAGTGCCCAGACATCGCCCTGAGCTTTGTCATAGCCTCGATACCATCCATCTCAGGCATCATCTGATCCATAAATACTATATCATAATTTTTATTATGACACATCTCTATTGCTTCTCTTCCGCTTACAGCTGTGTCTGGCTTTATTCCATAATAAGTAAGGGCTTTTTCCATAACCAGCAGATTAACCTTATTATCATCCACAACCAGCACATTCATGGCTTTTACCTGAACATCACTGATATTGGATTTGGCGCTCACATCATCAACTGCGCTTATGTCACCTATTTCGCTTGAATCCACTATCTTCTGCGGTATCTCAACGCACATACAGGTGCCGACTCCGTATTCGCTCTCGACCTCTATGTTTCCACCCATGAGCTCAATATAGCCCTTGACAATAGAAAGTCCCAGTCCAGTTCCCTCTACTCCGGTATGAACCTTCATATCCACCTGCTCAAAGGCGTCGAATACAATTTCCTGATTTTCGGCTTTTATTCCTACACCGGTATCCTCTACCTCAAGGGCAAGGTTTACCATGCCCTTTTCCACATTTCCCCGCCTTGCACGGAGCGTAACCTGACCCTTGTTAGTGTATTTTATGGCATTGTTCATGAGATTTATAATTATCTCTTTTATCTTGGTCTCGTCACCATACAGGGTCTTTTGCAGGGTCGGCTCTATCTCTGCCACAAATTTAAGCCCCTTTGCCTCGGCAGCGCCCCTCATCTGGGCTATAACCGATTTAAAAAGGGCTGCTGTGTCATAATTGCTGCACACAAGCTCAAGCTTTCCAGACTCAATCTTTGATATATCAAGAATCTGATTAATGAGAGACAGGAGACTGTAGGATGAATCCCTGATATTTTCAATATCCGCCCTCTGCTCCTCTGGCAGCTCTTTTTTGAGCAGGATTTCCGAAAAACCAATAATTGAATTCATCGGAGTTCTTATCTCGTGGGACATATTGGCAAGAAAAGCACTCTTTGCCTTGTTGGCAGTATCCATCTTTTCCATCATGGATACCTGCTGGGATATGTCATCCACCAGCACTATATATCCTATGACATCCCTGTATTTGTCACGGATTTTGTCAATATTTATGGTGCAGTACTTGTGATTATTTAAGCACACTGCATGTATCTCATTTTTATCCTCTGTCACATGGGATAAGGAGTCCTCATCAATGTCAAAAAGCCTGCTTAAGCTTATATTATCATGTAATGCCTCTGTCCTCGTCACCCCGAAAAAGCTCTCAGATGCGTCATTAAAAAGCTGCAGCTGTCCCTCCGCATCATACACACAGAGCGGAATAGACAGGGTATAGTATACGAATTTGGATATATTTTCTATGGTCATGCGGGTGCCCTCTATTCCTTTTACCGCATAGAGTATAACCACAAATCCAAAGAACTGGCCTATTGTGGTGCCCGGCAGGGAATCATACCCCATCATCGGCAGGAAGGTATCGAGAAACATGCCTGCAAAGAGGGACAAAACCATGAACAGGACTATTTTGCCTATTCTGCGCTGTCTGTATGTATCGGAATATTTTATGGTGTACCAGGCAGACATAGCTATTCCCACTGCCATCAGGACAGAATATGCAGAGTATATGTTATTGGGCAGACCTGATGTCAGCGAATAGGTCATGCCCCATTCCCCCATATAATATGATGACTGTCCCGGCGCATCTGTTGCAAACCATACCAGAATCCCAGTGTAGGATATCCACTCAAAGGTTCTGACCAGCCTTGCAGGCGCTTTTGTGAGACCTCCTACCAGGCGGAAAGCAATAATCAGATAGCCAAATACGCCCACCATGCCTATACATCTACATATGTAGGCAGCCTGGGCAGTCTGCATCAGATACAACATGCCAAAGCCCACACTCCAGATGGTGCAGAACAGTCCCATTACAAAAACTCCGATTTTTATATTCCGGCTCCGTTCCTTTTTTAAAAGTGATTCCACCGCCCAGTAAGCGGATAACACAGCATTTATAAGGATAATTCCCGACATTACATAATTCATATATCACTGCCCCTGCTTTATCATTTCTGTGAACATAGTACTATCTAATTATAGCTATTTGCTCTTGAATTTACAACCACCCGGACTTGCAGACATGTCTGGATGCACGGTAACGTAAAAAACCACCTGCATCACAATATATGCAAATGCAAGTGGTTCTCTTATTCCCCTTTTAGCCAGCGTTTTGTTGCAGCTTCCAATCCTCGAATCTAATATACCATTCTCCCGAATCCAAAAGAGTATCAACACTGATTTTATTTAATTTACAAAACGTATCTATCAAATTATTATATTTAAATCGTTCTGTTCTACTGTTGTCCAATTCGCTTCTTTCCATAGTCAAACCTCCCATATGGATTTATCGTCATATATTATACCATATATTGTGGTTTCTTTCCAGATTTTATTTGAACAACAATACAAATTATTTGGACTTTTTGTCATTACTGCATCCACCAGAGCAGGAGTTTGCATATGGACAGCCAATACATTTTATACCCTTCTTTTTGCTCTTATGTATGTAATAACAAGCTCCTCCAACACAAGCTACAAGAATCAATATAATTATTACGTCTGCCATAAAATGCGCCTCCTGTCTGACATCAACTACCTAATTAGTCCAACTGGTATTCTGCATCAAATGCCTTATTATTTCTGATAATAATTCCAGCAATAATTGCTGCAAATACAAGTACTGCGATTAATCCACCTACGAATCCAGCTCCGACACTTCCTGTTGTGATAAGTGTACCAATCTGGTATACAAGGAATCCTACAGTGTATCCTGTTGCAAGCTGTAAGCAGATTGCTCCGAATAACCACTTACCACTCTGTAACTCTGAGTTTAATGCTCCAAGAGCTGCGAAACATGGTGGTGTGTAAAGGTTAAACATAAGGTAAGCAAGGGCTGCTGCCTTTGTAATTCCCATTACTGCTGCAACTGAGCTTCCGCTTCCGATTAACTCAAGCTCATCTGTATCGATGAAGTTAGTAATAGCATAAACTGTTGCGATTGTTCCTACTACGTTTTCCTTTGCAATAAATCCTGTGATAGCTGCTGCTGCTAACTGCCATGCTGCTACACCAACAACAGGAACAAGTAAGTATGCAAATGGAGATGCGATTGTTGCAAGGATTGATGTGCTCTCCATTCCTTCCTCTACTACATGGAAATGTGTATCGAAAGACTGCATAATCTGTACTACTGTGTTACATACAAGGATGATTGTACCAGCC
>CAVFAM010000262.1:0-2177 GCA_963620375.1 Bacteroidaceae bacterium | reverse complement strand
TATAACATACGAGGATTACACAGAGGATAATTACTCACTGGTCTATAATTCAGGTCTGGCTGCCGAGTATCTCAGGCATTTGAACAGCATGGCAGAGGAATTCGGTTTAGACAATGATATAAGGGTGAGCACATTATCCAGATACCCTGACGTATTCGTTATGGAGGAGCAGGGAATTGATGAGAAGGAGCTCTGGGTTGATCTGGAAAAGGCAATCAGGGGAGCCTGCGAGCAGTTTGTTGCAAGCAGAATCACAGAGGGTGAGAACCTTAAAAACGATTTATGCAGCAAGCTTGACAATATGCTTACATATGTTGATTTCATAGAGGAGCGCTCACCACTTATCATGAAGGAATACCGCACAAGACTTGAGGAAAAGCTTAGGGATATACTGAATGATAAGCAGATTGATGATTCAAGAATCGCTCAGGAAGTCATAATATATGCTGACAAAATCTGTGTTGATGAAGAGACAGTCCGTCTGAGAAGCCATATCCAGACCGCAAAGGACACATTGATGGCTGGCGGCAGTGTGGGACGTAAGCTTGACTTTATTGCCCAGGAGATGAACAGGGAAGCAAACACTATACTCTCTAAAGCAAACAACATAGAGATATCTGATACTGGTATCAATTTAAAAACTGACATTGAAAAGGTCAGAGAGCAGATTCAGAATATAGAATAGGAGATAAGAGATAAAATGAGTAACAAAGGTGTTATAGTTGTTATTTCAGGTTTCTCAGGCGCAGGCAAGGGCACAATAGTCGGCAGGCTTATGGAAAAATACAGTGATAAATACTCACTGTCCATATCCGCAACAACCAGACAGCCAAGACCTGGCGAGGAGCATGGCAGGCATTATTTCTTTATTTCAAAAGAAGAATTTGAGGACATGATTGAGAAAGACCAGCTGGTTGAATATGCTCAGTATGTCGGAAACTACTACGGTACCCCAAGGGCGTATGTAGAGGAAAAGTTAAATGCTGGTCAGAATGTAATACTTGAAATCGAGATACAGGGAGCTCTTAAAATCAAAAAGAAATTCCCTGACACAAAGCTTTTATTTGTGACAGCTCCAAGTGCTGAGGTTTTAAAGGACAGATTAATCGGCAGAGGAACAGAGACTCTCGATGTGGTAAATGCAAGACTGAGCAGAGCCTATGAAGAATCATTAGGTGTGGAGGAATACGATTACTTAATCGTAAATGATGTGCTCGAGGATGCAGTTGATTTGATAGACAACATCATAACTGCTGAAAACTCTAATCAGAATGAAGCAGTTGCAGAGCATACAATCACATCTAATTTAGATTTTATAAATAATATGCGAAACGAGCTATTAAGCTTTTCGAAAGGAGAATAAACATGATACATCCATCTTATGTAGAATTAATGAAGGTAGTTAACGAAGGCGTAGAAATCGGTGAGGAGCCAGTAGTAAACAGTCGTTATTCGATTGTAATCGCTGCTGCAAAGAGAGCCCGCCAGCTTATCGACGGAGCTGAGACACAGATTGAGCATCCAAAATGCAATAAGCCATTATCAATTGCTGTAGAAGAGTTATATTGCGGCGATGTTAAAATTGTTACTGATGATGAGGATAAATAGTCAAAAGGGGATGACATCTTTTGTGTCATTCCTTTTTTAGAGAGGTAATATGAAATTATTATTTATTTCACTGGGCTGCGATAAGAATCTGGTAGACTCTGAGTTTATGATTGGAATGTTAACCAAGGAAGGAATTGAGTTGACAGACAGCGAAGAGGATGCAGATATCATAATAGTAAACAGCTGCTGTTTTATCGGAGACGCAAAGGAAGAGAGTATAAACACCATACTTGAGATGGCAGAGTACAGGAAGCATGGCAGGTGTAAATCCCTTATTGTGACAGGCTGCCTGTCGCAGCGGTATCAGGATGAGGTCTTAAAGGAGATTCCGGAGGTTGATGCAATCCTTGGAACTAACTCTTATGACTCTATTTTTGAGGCTGTAAAAGAGACTCTTGACCATCATAAGTACCAGAATCTCCACACACTGGAGGGACTTCCTACTTTAAATACAAAGCGTGTAGTCACAACCGGCGGACATTTTGCCTACCTTAAAATATCTGAGGGCTGCAACAAAAACTGTACATACTGCGTGATTCCATCAGTGCGTGGGCGATACAGAAGTGTAC
>CAVFAM010000261.1:0-2968 GCA_963620375.1 Bacteroidaceae bacterium | reverse complement strand
AATTTCTATGGCAGTTACCCTTATAATTTATATCCTTATTGTATTTTACAATATAGTGTTGCTTTCCTAAGCAAACTCGCTTATAATTTGAATCGGAACATATTGCTATTATCCACAGTTACGGAGCGAGTGTTATCAATACCGATAACAAACTGATAACATTAGCCCATATAGGCAGGATAATATGGATAAATCAAAGAATCGAAAGAAAAGCGAACACGGCAACCAATAATCTCTAAACAAAATTGATTAGTGATTGTCGAGTTCGAGTAAGAAGTAGTGCTTAAAAAGTCCAGCGTTTATGCGGATTCTAAACAAATTTGTTTAATGCGTGGCAGCGATTTGGCAACAGATTTTCCTTATTCAATGAATCAGATTACTTTATGAGCATAAGAAAACCTTACTGATTTTCAGAAATGACAACTGAAAATTGGTAAGGTTTTTTGATGTCTATTTTTTCTTTTTACGCTTTGCTTCTTTCTTTTCTTCTTTTTCAGCCTTCTTGGCACAGTCAGAGCATGGGTGCTGACATCAAAGATACCAGCCATTTCCTTGACAAGGTCATGCTTGGGTGTTCTTGCTTCTGATTCATACTGTGCCATACGGACATCAGAAGTCTTGCCGAGAAAGCCGAGGACTTCTCCAAGCTGGACATGACCTTTTCCAGCTTCTTTGAGATTTATGAGGAAGATAAGAAAAAGAGGGTAAAGGAAAACACATGGGAATCAAAGCGCCATATTATCCGAACTAAAATACTTCCATTTTTCGGAGAGCGTAAGATTGCGGAGATTGAGCCAAAGGATTTTAATTTTGAACGTCAGGAACTGATAATCAATAAGTCCTATCAGCGGTTAAATGGCAGGGATGTGATTACCACACCGAAAACCAAGAAAAGCAACCGCACCATCAAGATGCAGAAGTTTCTGTGTGAGGAAATGCAGGAGTATATCGGTATGCTGTATGAGATTAGTGAAGATGAAAGGCTGTTTCAGATTACCAAATCATATCTTCATCATGAGATGGACAGAGGTGCGAAGGTTGCCGGAGTCAAGCGTATCCGCATTCACGATTTAAGGCACAGTGCAATCTCACTTTTGATTGAGATGGGATTTTCCGCATTGGCGATTGCGGAAAGAGTAGGACATGAGAGTATTGATATTACTTACCGGTATTCACATTTATTTCCCACCAAGCAGACGGAAATGGCAGATAAGCTCGATGCAGAGAGAATGGAAGGAGACGAAGCATGGACAAGAACTTAGATTACAAGGGAAGATGGAGAAACAAGATGGTAGCGTTTCGGGTATCAGACGAAGAAGCAAAGCTCATTGATACGCAAGTGGCCTTATCAGGATTAACCAAGCAGGACTATATTATAAGACGATTGCAGTGCAGGGATGTAGTGGTGCAGGGGAATCCGAGAGTGTTTAAGGCATTACGCAATCAGATGGAAGACATTTATGAGGAATTGAACCGTCTGGAGTGTTGCAGTGAGGCAAACGACGAACTGCTTTACACCATCAAACTGATAGCGGAGACCATGAACGGATTACAACAGGATAAGGAGGATTAACGGATGGAAAAAAAGAAAAAAGCGACTGCTCCGGTATCATCTGTTGGCGCAGATGGGAAGCAGCCACTTACTAATTACAACAAGGAAAGTATAGCAGATTTGCCCGATAAGGGCAATCTGCAAGCCATAAATAATCGTGTTTGTGGCACGGAAGTGTCGGTAGAAAAGAAAAATGAGGTTGCAGAGTTGCAGACTGTTTCCATGACGGAGCTTTATGATACAGTTTACCCGCCCAAGATACCGATTGTGGATGGGCTGATTTATGCAGGTACTTATCTCTTTGTAGGGGCACCCAAGGTAGGAAAATCTTTTTTTATGGCACAGCTTGGCTACCATGTAAGCATGGGGATTGATTTGTGGGACTATCCGGTGCGGAAGGGTACGGTTTTGTATCTGGCATTAGAAGATGATTATGCGAGATTGCAGAAGCGTTTGTCAAGAATGTTTGGAATGGAAAGTAGTGAGAATTTTTACTTTGCCACCCGATCCAAAAATCTGAATGAAGGTTTGGAAGAGCAGCTCAATCAGTTTGTAAAAGAGCATAAGGATGCAAGGCTGATTATCATTGACACTTTGCAGAAGGTAAGGAAAGTCGGTGGAGATAAATTCAGTTATGCAAGTGACTATGAAATTGTAACCAAACTGAAAGCCTTCAGTGACGAACATGGTATCTGTCTTTTGGTGGTACACCACACAAGAAAGATGGAGTCCTCTGACAGCTTCGATATGATTTCCGGCACGAACGGATTGTTGGGAGCTGCGGACGGAGCATTTGTGATGCAGAAAGAAAAGAGGACGGATAACAAGGCTGTTTTAGAGGTGGCTGGGCGTGACCAGCAAGACCAACATAGGAGTGACAGAGGCGGCAGATAGGAGCAGATTATGGAGAAACACATCATTGGAGAGAATGGAATCAGTTACACACTTTGGGCAGACGGATTGTATTATCCGGATTTGAAATTGCCGGAAGGTACACACTATGAGATCGGAAGATTTGGACGGATGCGGTGGGAGTATTTGAAAAACCACCGCAGAGGAGAATATATCAGACTTCTCATGGATGGAAAATTGAATGAACATCTGCATGAGGTTGAAGAGGAGTGCTATGAGAGAATGGAGCTTCTTGTGGAGCAGATGAAAGCAGGGGCAGGGATTACAGAAGAATTAAAGGCACGTGATCAGATGAAATGGGTAAGGCTGATGAATAATGTACGAAGTCCGGTAGAGGAGATTATAATAAGAGAACTGATATATGTGTGAGAAGAGTGCGGAGCGTAATGCTCCGCATCAATATTGTAGGGAAGAAGAAAAGAGAAAAGGAAAAGAACACTTTGCTATGTTTTCTTCTTGACTTTCACGCAAACAAATGGTAATTTAGAACAAACGATATAGAAC
>CAVFAM010000260.1:694-2534 GCA_963620375.1 Bacteroidaceae bacterium | reverse complement strand
ACCCTGTCAATTACTATATCCACAGCTCCAAACTCACTTGATTTGCCATAGCCCATCCGTACATTTTCAAGTGATTCTATCGCATCTATTATCTGATTTGTGCTTGATTTTCCTGCCAGAATATATCCTTTAAAGGTCTGTCCTGCTGATATTGCAGCTAACTGGTAAAAGCTGGACTCATCCTTTCCTGTAGCCCTTCCTATAGATTTATCGTCTGGTCTTTGGTGATGATATGTAATCTGCGTATCTACACTTGTGACACATCCAGCCTTATCTATATAATCTATACCAGCAGGAGTCATCTGCTTTCCTGACAGCTTATCAATATACAGCATATCTATAAGCTCTATTGAGCCATCATCATTATAGAATGTATCCTTTTCCTTTTGTAATGACACACTGCCTGGAATACATCTGCCATTTACTGTACTGACGTATGCATTCGATACTATGACCTCATCTGTCATCAGCTGATTATACCCGTCTGAGCCTAATGCTCCTGCTATAAGTCCAAGTATTTTGCTACCTGCTATATAGTCCTGAGTCACTGCCTGGTTTCCCTGTGCGGATTTACATATCATGGCAGATTTAAGATAAATACTATATTCTATTTTATTTCTATCGCCTAACTGTGAAATATGAATTTTATTAATATCCCTGTCAGTATGCTCATCCTCAAGCAGGCTCATATTTACCAGCCCCAGTCCTCTGGTTCTCGCCATACCCATATGCTTGACCATAGAAACTGCCTTTTTTAATACGTCCTTATCCTGTTCATCATACATTCCACATTCTGCAATAAAGATTAAGCCTTTTTTGACAACACGCATGGTCCTCAATGAATTGTCTAATGCGACTTTGCTTTGTAAATCGACAGCGGTCTGTGTCCTCATATATGTAAACTGCTCCAAGACATTTTGCCTGCCTGTAAGCTCTTTACTAAATGAAGCAAGTTCCTTAACTATTAAATCATGATTTTTCAAATAGGCATTTGACAACCAGAATGCTCCAGATACCCTGGTATACTGTTCATTTGATATAATATCCATATCGCAAAGCTCCAGTGCCGCTTCACGTATACATCCCTTGATTCTCTTTGCAGGTATGTATGGTATTCCATGCTCATCACACACAACATCAGTATCAACTATGCTATTATATCCATCTCCTGATGCCGTACATATATCGCTAAGCAGTTCTATTACTATTTTCATACCTCAATACCATCCTTCCCATCTTCATAGATACCTGGTACATGAATATCCATCATTTCCACAGCATCATAGCATACTGCCCAATCACTTATCGTCTCCATGCTAAAGCCTCTTGATTTAAGAAATGTGCTTGTCTGGTGTATCTCATTCTCACCGGATGCTATGGCTGCCCTAAGCTGTTTAGCCTTATTCCTTGGCATGCTTCGTACATACTCTATTGCCCGTATAAAAGCTTTTATGTCATAAGCCTTACCCTTTTCCCTGATTTCCTCGCTGTCATCACTTTGCTCTATATAATATGGTCTGGCAATAAATTTACCACTATAAGATATATAGTGTTTGCTTCTGTAGGCTTTCAGATGCGCAGCACTGATATTGGTACAGAGCTGGAAATCAATATAATTTCCTATTTTGCCCTGACTATCCTTGTTTTTCTTTGCCCTCTCCTTGGCACTCTCGCAACAAGCCTCTGCTACTTTATAGGCATCAGAAAAAGGAAAATGACTGTTAAAAATAGCAAGGCCTCCACAGGCACTGTAGCCTTCATTGCTACTAACACCGAGACTGTCAATAAATTTCTTTACAGCAGGTATTGCAAGTCTTGCATTGCATACAAAGGTAATATC
>CAVFAM010000260.1:0-684 GCA_963620375.1 Bacteroidaceae bacterium | reverse complement strand
AACAATTATTTTTCTATATAGTTTTTTAGATGAATTATTGATTTTGCCTGATACATTGTCTATGTATAAAGTCATATCATGAAACGCATTTTCAAATGTATCAGATATTGACAATGATAAGCTTCTCATTTTACGAATTGCTTCTGAATAGTCTGTAACCCCACTCATTACATCTATTATACGTTTTCCCATACTATTTCCATCTATATGGCATACTGCCAGAAGGGAATCCTCTCCCTTTTGTGTAACCATATTGTCAAATATCTTTTCATCCTCGTTCTCTGGAAATGCCTGCCTCTTGAGCCTTGCCTCTGTACACACAGCCTCATTATTTTTTATGCAGCTTATCGGATAACCTGTAATAGAGTCTGCTTCCATGAATGGCAATGAACCCAGAGGCTGAGTCAATGGCATATAAGCCTTAATATTTCTCATCTCATTATTGATAGCCTCATAGTCATCTGCATATGAAGCAGTCTTGCCCACAACAGCAACTGCCAGATTAAGTGAATATGTGGAATCCATCAGATACTTTGCCATAAAGTGATTTACCCTGCTGCAGATTTCACCTGTTCTGAAAAGCAGGTAGGCATTTCCGCCTCCAGCAAACAGCATCTGCATTACAATATCATCATTATCTATAAACGCAGTTGGGCTGTCATTTTTCCAATCAAGCAAATATCC
>CAVFAM010000259.1:0-2395 GCA_963620375.1 Bacteroidaceae bacterium | reverse complement strand
GCCTTGGATATGCAGCCATTGCCAGAGAACTGAAAAAGTTTGAGGCAAAAAACGGTAAGACAAGAGATGACTGGACAGCCAACGGAGTAAAGACAATTCTTACATCAGAAAAATATGTAGGCGATATTCTTACGAACAAATATTACAAGCCGGATTACACGATGAAATATCCCATCAAGAACAATGAACATAGTGTTAGTTCATTGTATCGGAATCCAGGGAGCAACGATTGCCACGGTCGTTTGTTCGTATATTATTTATGCTGTTAGAAAGAATGCTGTCGCAGATAATATAAAAATTGATGGATACAGCATGGTATTGCTCACATGGGGGATATTGTGTATTCAAGGCTTCGTAGAGAGTTATTTAGAAAATTATATTATAGAAGGTGCAATCATGACGGTTCTATTAATGATTAATATTAAGTCAATGAAGCAGGTATTTGTGATGGGAAAGAACTTGATTACATCATTAAAGAAATGAATGTGAATGTAAGAGAAACCTGGTAATATGTCAATCTAGCTTAAAATAGTTTGAAGCAATTTCTTGAAATAGCATGCACTTAACAAGCCTCCGGGACAATAACCAAAATTCAGAAGGTATGTTTTGTCAATATTATGATTACTATGTCTTTGTAGCAGAGGGAGAGGTGATGTCGCTAACCTAGTTCATGTTTTTCTCCGCAGAAAATATTTATGGTAAGACAGGAAAGGGGGGATCTCGCCACAGTATAAAATACGACAAATCATACAGATGTGGGTGTTGTTGAACGAATACAGCATGAAGGAATTAAAAATGTTGTTAATTACTGAATTAAAAATTATTTCTGGGAAAAATAGCAACGCACCAAAGGGTTTTGAAAAGATACCTGTAGACCTTAATAAGGGAGCAGGCGGAGACTATCTGTATTTGTGTTACAAAAAGGAAGAGGCAACGGCTGGGATTATTGATATTCTTGTATTACATGATAAAAAAGCGGACGGAAAGGGAACCGAATGCCCTGCAGGTTATGAAAAAATTGGTGCAGATTTAAACAAGAAAGCAGGCGGAGAGTTTATATTCCTTGCGTATAAAAAAGGTTCTGCAGAGCAAAGTAGAAAAATTAGGACAAAGCAGTTTACCGATTCTTCTAATGCATAAGTTTCCGATTCTTTTCTTTCAGTCGGTTTTACCGAAGACAAAATTTTTACTAGAAAAGCCTGACACAATAGATGGCTTTTTGTGTTCGTTTGTGGTTACATGCGTTTCGATTGGAATATGCTATATGGGAAAGAACATTATTCGAAGTGTCATGCCAATAATCATCGGAGAATAGCATGAAGAAAAATAACAACAAAATAATTGTGAGCTTCCGCATTATTTTTTGGGTATTTTATATTCTAGAGGATCGACAGCGTGGATGCCTTCATGCAGTCCTTTATGGTTCCTGACTGGATTGACTGTAGCTTTATCTGTATTCAATTTAATAATTCATGTTAATAAAAGATGGCTACAATGCATTTTGATTATCATGTGTTGTGGAGTATCGTATACTTTGTATCTTTCAAATTGTTTCAAGCTATTTTGGAATATTGATACAGCATTAATGGCGGTTGGCTTCCTGGGTGTAGGGTATCTATCAGCAAAGCATAAGTTAGAACTGTTTGAAAATAAGCAATGGATTGTTATTTCCGTAATAGCTTTAATTCTAGGTTTGATGGCTATTCATTTTAATTCAGATGTGGATTTTGATGATAATAAATATGGTAACTTATTGCTAATGTTTATTGGCGCTATATCCGTATCGTTTGCTTTAAGCTGTACAATTTATCATTTTCATCCTTTTACGAAGTTTTTTACATTCTTCGGTAAGCACACCATCTTTATTATGGGTTTTGATTATTTCAGTGGAGCTATAGGAAGAATGCTAATGGGCTATGTTGGGTTTGAAAATTGGGCATCTGTTTTTTGCGTAAAAATAATAGTCCTTACTATAGGGATATATCTATGGTATTGGTTGATTCACTTTATAAAAAATGAGAAATTGCAAAGCATGTTGAGGTATTGATTTTGGTTAAATATTTAGTAATGGATGTCGATGGAACTCTCACCGACGGTAAAATCTATATGGGTAATGATGGAGAAGTGATGAAAGCATTCTCCATTAAGGACGGATGCGGAATTCATGACATCTTAATTCCTGCTGGTATTGTTCCAGTCATTATCACAGGTAGGAGTAGTAAGATTCTAGAAAACAGATGCAAGGAGATTGGCATTAAAGAGATCCATCAAGGTGTTTCTAATAAGATTGAAAAACTGCTTTCTATCACATCAGATCTCTCGATAGTCGCTTATGTCGGTGATGACATTAATGATCTTCCTGCAATGAAGCCAATTAAAGAAGCTGGTGGATTAG
>CAVFAM010000258.1:991-3959 GCA_963620375.1 Bacteroidaceae bacterium | reverse complement strand
CGAGCTTGGTGGTGAGGATGCCAAAATCATCTACTTTGAGGGTGGCAACGTAGAGCAGCGAATGAACGGTATCTGTGCCGGTGGTACAGGCTCCTTCATCGACCAGATGGCTTCCCTGATTCAGACAGATGCCCCTGGCTTAAATGAATATGCTAAAAACTACAAAGAAATCTATCCAATCGCTGCCCGCTGTGGAGTATTTGCAAAGACAGATATACAGCCTCTTATCAACGAGGGTGCTACAAGAGAGGACTTATCAGCCTCTATCTTTCAGGCAGTTGTAAACCAGACAATCAGCGGTCTTGCCTGCGGAAAACCAATCCGTGGACATGTTGCCTTTCTGGGTGGTCCACTCCACTTTTTATCAGAGCTTAAAAAGGCATTTATCAGAACCCTTAACCTGGATGATGAGCATGCTATCACACCGGATAACTCTCATCTTTTTGCAGCAATTGGTTCTGCATTAAATTATAAGGAGAATTCAGACACTACACTTTCATCCCTTTTGAGCCGCTTATCAAATGGTATCAAGATGGAATTTGAGGTAGCCCGTCTTGAGCCGCTTTTTGAGGATGAGAAAGCCTATGATGATTTTGTCAATAGACATGGCAGCAATCATGTGCAGACAGCAGACCTGGCTTCCTACAAGGGTGACTGCTACCTTGGAATTGACGCTGGTTCTACCACCACAAAGATTGCTCTTGTGAGTGAGCAGGGTGATTTGCTCTACTCCTTCTACAGCAGTAACAACGGAAATCCGCTTGCCACAGCAATCGGCTCTATTCAGGAGATTTACTCTCTCCTGCCTGCGGATGCCCACATTGTACACTCATGCTCTACAGGCTATGGCGAGGCACTCCTCAAGGCAGCCTTAAAGCTTGACGACGGTGAGGTAGAGACAGTTGCCCATTACTATGCAGCAGCCCACTTCGATCCAAAGGTAGACTGTATCCTCGACATCGGTGGTCAGGATATGAAATGTATAAAAATCAAGAACCAGACAGTTGATTCTGTACAGCTCAACGAGGCTTGTTCTTCCGGCTGTGGTTCATTTATAGAGACTTTTGCCAAATCCCTAAACTTCACAGTGCAGGATTTTGCCAAGGAGGCTTTGTTTGCAAAGAACCCTATCGACCTGGGAACCAGATGTACTGTATTCATGAATTCAAAGGTTAAGCAGGCACAGAAGGAAGGCGCCACTGTTGCAGACATTTCAGCAGGACTTGCCTACTCTGTAATAAAGAACGCACTCTTTAAGGTTATCAAGCTCTCAGATGCAAAGGATTTAGGAGAAAACATAGTAGTACAGGGTGGAACCTTCTACAACGACGCAGTTTTAAGGAGCTTTGAGAAAATCGCAGGTGTACATGCAACCCGTCCGGACATTGCCGGTATCATGGGAGCTTTCGGTGCAGCCCTTATAGCAAGGGAGCGCCACGAAGCTGGACAGCCATCTACAATGCTTTCTATAGAAGAGATTAATGCTCTCACATACACTACAAAGCTTGCAAGATGTCAGGGCTGTACCAACCACTGTCTCCTCACAATCAATAAGTTTTCTGACAACAGACAGTACATAACAGGAAACAGATGTGAGAAGGGACTTGGAAAAGAGAAAAATAAAGAGAACATTCCAAACCTCTTTGAATACAAAAACAAGAGAATTTTTGACTACGAACCTCTTTCAAGTGAAGAAGCCACCCGTGGTACAGTGGGTATACCAAGAGTTTTAAATATGTATGAAAACTATCCATTCTGGGCTGTTTTCTTCAAAAAGCTCGGTTTTAAGGTAGTGCTGTCTCCACAGTCAACCCGAAAGATATACGAGCTGGGTATTGATTCTATTCCATCAGAATCTGAGTGTTACCCTGCAAAGCTGGCTCATGGCCATATCAGCTGGCTCATAAGCCATGGAGTAGATTTTATCTTCTACCCTGCTATACCATACGAGAGAAAGGAGTTCCCAGAGGCAGGAAACCACTACAACTGCCCGATTGTAACCTCCTACTCAGAAAATATCAAAAACAATGTGGATGAGATTACCAACAAGGAAGTACGTTTCCTCAACCCATTTATGGCACTCACAAGTGAGGAGACAATATCCTCACAGCTTGTAGCAACCTTTAGCAGGACAGAATTTGACATTCCAGAGTCAGAGGTGCGCAATGCAGCTGCGGAAGCCTGGAAAGAGCTTGCCATGACCCGTATTGAGATGCAGAAAAAGGGTGAGGAAGTCCTCAAATATATGGAAGAAACAGGCCGCAGGGGTATCGTCCTTGCAGGAAGACCTTACCATGTAGACCCTGAAATCAACCATGGTATTCCAGAGCTTATTAATTCCTATGGTATCTGTGTCCTGACAGAGGATTCCGTATCACACCTTGCAGAGGTTGAACGTCCTCTCATCGTAATGGATCAGTGGATGTACCACTCTCGTCTCTACGCTGCGGCAAACTTCGTAAAGACAAGAGACGATCTGGACATGATTCAGCTCAATTCCTTCGGCTGTGGTCTTGACGCTGTGACAACAGACCAGGTAAATGATATACTTACAGGCTCAGGCAAGATATATACCTGCTTAAAGATTGACGAGGTAAACAACCTTGGAGCTGCCAGAATCCGTGTCCGCTCTCTCCTTGCAGCAATCCGTGTAAAGGAGAAAAAACACGAAAAACGTGAGATTAAGCCATCAAACTACGAGCGAGTTATTTTCACAGAGGAGATGTTCAAGGACAACTACACTATCATCTGTCCTCAGATGTCACCTATACACTTTGACCTGCTGGTTCCTGCCTTCAGGGCTGCCGGCTACAATCTGGTCATACCAGATGTACCTGCAAGAGAATGTATTGATGTAGGACTCAAGTTTGTAAATAATGATGCCTGCTACCCTTCACTTATCGTAGTCGGACAGATAATGTCAGCGGTTATGTCAGGTCAGTATGACATGAGACATACTGCTATCCTT
>CAVFAM010000258.1:0-981 GCA_963620375.1 Bacteroidaceae bacterium | reverse complement strand
TGTCAGGTCAATACGACATGAGCCATACTGCCATCCTTATCTCTCAGACCGGTGGTGGATGCCGTGCTACAAACTATATTGGATTTATCAGACGAGCTTTGAGAAAGGCAGGATACCCAGACGTGCCTGTTATCTCAATCAATATGGTAGGACTGGAGAAAAATTCTGGCTTTAAGCTGACTCCAAGCCTTATCCAGCACGGTTTATACGCTCTTGAGTTTGGTGATATTTTCCTCCGCTGTCTCTACCGTGTGAGACCTTACGAGCTGGTACCAGGAAGTGCCAATGCCCTCCATGAGAAGTGGAAGAAAAAGGTAATAGATTTTGTTGGAAACACCAAGATACTCTCCCACCGCAAGTACAAGCAGCTCTGCCGTGAGATAATCAGGGATTTCGACAATCTGCCTATGACTGATGAGAAAAAGCCTCGTGTGGGCGTGGTAGGAGAAATCCTTGTCAAGTTCCACCCTGTAGCAAACAACTATGTGGTTGATCTGCTTGAGCAGGAGGGTGCTGAGGCTGTAGTTCCAGACCTGACAGATTTCCTTCTCTACTGCTGTTATAACACTAACTTCAAGGCAGATTACCTTGGCGAGTCAAAGAAGGCACAGAGAATGAACAACCTCCTCATTAAGTTCTTTGAGTGGATGAGAAAGGATGCAAGGGATGAGCTTGCAAAGAGTAAACATTTTGAACCAACCGCTTATATTGAGGATTTGGCAAAGCTTGCCGAGCCAATCGTATCCTGTGGAAACCAGACTGGTGAGGGATGGTTCCTGACTGGTGAGATGCTTGAGCTTATCCATCAGGGCACCAAAAATATCATCTGCGCCCAGCCATTTGCCTGTCTCCCTAACCACATCGTAGGTAAGGGTGTTATAAAGGAAATCAGACATGAGTTCCCAGAGGCAAACATTGTGGCTATCGACTACGACCCGGGTGCATCAGAGGTTAACCAGCTTAACCGTATCAAGCTTATGC